>CAYGUN010000189.1:0-6008 GCA_964353025.1 uncultured Bacteriovoracaceae bacterium | reverse complement strand
TTTTATCGAGCATATTATAATATTTGCTACTTTTTTGATTCTCATTGAGACTTCCTTCAAATTCGACTCCAACCAGGCCGCCAAATTTCATAAACCGAGATTCAATGAGTTCAAGAACTAATGCATTATTATGTCTGATAGTGACAAATAGTTGTTCAGGACTCCCTCCCTCAAATTTAGAAGCGCCACCGGCTAGAGTTGTGTTAAGTGCAATGGCGAGGCCCTTTAAAAAAACTCCAGGGCGCTCAATCATTCTTTTATATTGCTGATGATTAACGGCTACCACAAAACTTTGTGAACCATCTGGAAACTCTGCAACTCCAGTTTTGACTCCTAAGTATCTTCCACTTTCTGCTTTAAAATTTTGCCATGAAATTGTCGCATCAGTCACATTTTGTTCAACTTCTGTATAAAGAGAGTTCAAAGGATCTCTACGTGGAAACATTTGATCTACATACTGGCTTAATTGGGATGGAAGATTTGCGACAGCATTTCCTTTTAAGTCATAAACATATTGAGTGGCAATAGGAATGTTTTTTCTTTCATTTGTTAGAGTTTCATAACTGTAGATGTCTTTAGAGTCCCTATCTTGCATAACAAGGTTTAAATCAGGCATAACCCCATCAGACTTTTGAGAGATACCATTGATGACGAGGTAACTATCATACCCAGCTTTATCAAGAACGACTTGGGAGTGATCGAGAAAAAACTGCATTGGCCCTGTCTTAACTTCATCTACGAGCCCTTGTCCATTTGTTATTGCTTGAAATAATAAAGATTGGGCCTGGATTTCATTAATTCCTTGAGAAAGAAAAGAGGAAGAGTGGATGAAAGCTTCAGGACGAAATTCCCCGGTCATATCATGTGGTACTCCACTTTGGACATATGCTGCAAGGCCTGTTTGTTTATTTTGAGCTCTACCATTAAAAGTTTGAAAGAAAGCTGAGTAGGCCTTAGGGATAATATCCTTATCTTCTTTTTGAAGAGCGTTTATTTTGGAATCTAAATTTGTTTCTGGTGTGAAGAGTAAGTCAATTGAGATTAATTGATAGGCCATATTTTGTGCGACTTCTTGTTTCACTTCATCGGTCATACTTTGTCCCTGAGTTAAGTCCCAAAAAGAGTCATCGTTTAAGATGTCTGTTGTGAAGTTGAGATAGTCATTATAGGTTAATGTTTTATTTTGAACTTTTCTTTGAAGGAGTTCATTAAGTTGACCTTCAAACTTGTATTGTCTTTGAAAGCCTGGTTGTGCTGGCAAATTTATTCCCTGGGACTTGGCTATTCTTTGAGCTTCAGATAATCCTTGAGAGACGAGATTATTCTCTTCTGCTGGAACATACTGGAACATAATATTCATAAAGTCTTGAACGCTGACTGGTTTTTTTACAGCTTCGTCATCCCTTAATCTTTTTTGTTCAGCTGTCATGTATCGGATTGAGAAAATAATTTTACTTCCTTCTTCTTCGTTATTTTCCACTGAAAGGGTTTTGGGGCACTCATTCTGAAATTGAAGGTCTTCAACTTCATTTAAATATTCGACAGCATTTGAATACATTTGCTTATCATTAAGATCCCCAACTTCCATTGCAGCTTGTACTGGAATTTCTAGAAAGTCTTGGGCGATCTCTTGGGCCTGAGCAAGACCTATTATAGTAGAAGTGAATATAAGTAGTATTGGTATATAACTCATCAAGATCTTATCGGAGATGAGGCAGTTTCTTTATACTAAGGTAAAGAACTCGGGTTTAGGCCAAGCCCTTGATATCTTTATAAAGAATCTATGATTGAGTTAAGTTTCTTGCTGGGCCTCATAATTTCAGCGAGTTTTTTCTCATCAGGAAAGTAATACCCTCCTAAGTCAACGCTCTTACCTTGAATCTCATTAAGTTCCCTAACAATATCTTTTTCATGTCCAGTAAGTTCTTCTGCAATAGGAGCAAAAGTTTTTGCAAGTTCTGTATTTTGCGTCTGGCTTGCTAGAGCTTGGGACCAGTACATAGCGATATAAAAATGGCTACCTCGGTTATCAAGCTCGCCTGATTTCCTTGAAGGGGATTTATTCTCAGTCAGATATTTCTTATTGGCCACATCGAGGGTATCGGCCAGTACTTTGGCCTTATTGTTTTTATTTTTAATTGCAATATCTTCCAGTGAAACACCAAGCGCGAGAAACTCGCCCAGAGAATCCCATCTTAGATGATTTTCTTCCTGTAGTTGCTGAACATGTTTTGGAGCAGAACCACCGGCACCTGTTTCAAATAATCCACCACCGGCCAGTAGAGGAACAATAGAGAGCATCTTGGCAGATGTTCCAAGTTCTAGAATGGGAAAAAGGTCTGTTAAGTAATCTCTTAAAACATTTCCTGTTACTGAGATGGTATCTTCGCCTTTAATGACTCTTTCGCAGCTATAACGAGTAGCTTCAATGGGGGAGAGAATTTTAATAGTAAGCCCAGAAGTATCGTGATCTTTTAAATAAGTATTCACTTTATCAATTAGGTTCGCATCGTGAGCTCTTTGTGGATCAAGCCAAAAAACAGCAGGGCTACCCGTTTGTCTTGCACGATTAACACCCAGTTTTACCCAGTCGCGAATGGCCTCATCTTTTGTTTGGCACATCCTCCAGATATCACCTTTTTCAACAGTGTGTTCAAAACAGATACTACCGTTTGAATCAACAACTTTAACTACACCATTATCTGGCATAATTTGAGTCTTATCATGAGAGCCATACTCTTCAGCTTTTTTGGCCATTAACCCAACGTTAGAAACATTTCCCATTGTTTTTGGATCAAAGGCACCGTGCTCTTTGCAAAACGCGATGGTTTCTTGGTAAAGGCCTGCGTAGCATCTGTCAGGAATAACAGCTTTGGTATCATGAGGCTTTCCATCAGGTCCCCACATTTGTCCTGAAGTACGAATCATTGCAGGCATAGAAGCATCAATAATAACATCACTTGGTACATGAAGATTTGTAATACCTTTATTTGAATCAACCATGGCAAGTTGAGGACGAGTTTTATAAAGGGCCTCAATATCTTTTAAAATTTCAGCTTTTTTGGCAGCATCGAGATTATCAATTTTATTATAAAGATCTCCAAAGCCATTATTAAAATTCACACCAATTTTATCCAATGTGGCTTCGTGTTTTTTAATAACATCGCTATAGAAAACTTTTACACAGTGACCGAAGATCACAGGATCTGAGATTTTCATCATGGTTGCTTTCATATGCAATGAGAAAAGTACGTTTTGTTTTTTGGCATCTTCAATTTCCGCAGTAAAAAAATCATTGAGTTTTTTGGCACTGAGGTAAGAGCCATCAATAACTTCACCTTCTCCAAGTTTAACTTCTTTAAGCACAACTGAATTTCCGGAAGCGTGTAGTTCAATTCTTACAGTTTGTTTTGAAGGTGAGACCCAAGATTTTTCACTACCGTAAAAATCACCGTCATTCATATGGGCCACATGAGTCTTAGAGTCTTTACTCCATTTTCCCATCGAGTGTGGATTTGCCTTGGCGTAATCCTTAACAGCAGCTGCCACACGTCTATCAGAGTTTCCTTCCCTTAGGACAGGGTTAACTGCTGAGCCCAAAACTTTGGCAAACTTTGCTCGAAGCTCAATTTCTTCATTTGTTTGAGGGTTTTCTGGATAATCAGGTATTTTAAAACCTTTTGCTTGTAACTCTTTTACAACGGCTTTCAACTGAGGAACAGAAGCTGAGATGTTGGGAAGCTTAATAATATTAGCCTCTGGAGTTTTTGCAAGCTCACCTAATTCCAAAAGAGCATCGGGCATTTGTTGGTTCTTAGGAAGAATATCATTAAAATCTGAAATGATTCTCGCGGCGAGTGAAATATCTTTAGTCTCAATATCTATGTCGGCATGCTTTAAGAAGGCCTTAACAATAGGAAGGAAAGATTCGGATGCTAGCATTGGGGCTTCATCAGTTTTGGTCCATCTGATCTTAGAGGTCATTTAGTTATCCTTTTGAGATTGCAGTTTATTTAATAAGTGGGCACAAGAATACACTAAGCGAGACTGCTTATAAAGAGGTTGACTGTATGCATTGTTAAAATATTAACTTAAGGTCCGTGCCTTGAGATGTGCATCAACCATTATTTCAAGGTAATCAAGGAGCTTTTGCTTAATTTCACTCCCTTCGATAGTTCCAAGGGCATGGGCCAAAGCTTCATGGGTACATAGCCCATAGTCATATTTTTGTTTTCGAAGCTTGTAGATACTTTTTCCTAATGGACTGAGATGCACTTTTGGAATTCCTTGCAGGGCCTCTTCCCGTCTGTAGATATTTTTGGTCTGTCTCCAAGTTCCATCAGGAATTATAAGTTGAATAGGTTTTTCAAGTGAGCTCATCAGCTCAGAGTCGAGTAATTGGCTATCTTCTGACGGATAAAGGTACAAAGGGGAGAAATTCTCTTGATCTATAAAACTAAGGTCGAGTTTTGCCGCGACATCTCCTCTGTAATGGATATGGCAATTTTTTAAAGATAGAGTTGATAGGCGCGAGCTATTGCTAGTTAAGATAGCTTCAGCTTTATGCATAATGATATGAATATTTGAGCTTGTTGTGTGCTGTTGAATTTTTTCACAAAAACAATAATCCGTATTCACCAAACATTTTTGACAGCGCTTATGAAAGCTTGATCTTCTTTTGGTCATCTTATTGCTCAAGTGCCCTTAGCTGGTCATCAATTTTATTTAGATGATTTTCAATAGCTGCTTTATCTAGAAAAGAAGAGGTAAACGAGTTCTTTGCAATTATTACCATTTCATTTACGCTAAGTTCTAGCGCTTTTTGAGTTCCTAAGAAGTTCTCGTTCATATACCCTCCAAAATAAGCAGGATCATCTGAATTAATTGTGGCCATCAGCCCCGCATTAAGCAGGTCTTTTAAATTATGGTCTTCCAATTTTTTAAAAACACATAGTTTGATGTTCGAGTAAGGACAAACTGTCAGTGGGATTTGTTTTTCTCTTAAGTATTCAACTAACTTTTTATCTTCTAAGCATCGCACTCCGTGATCGATTCTTTTCACATCAAGCAGGTTAAGAGCTTCCCAGATATACTCAGTTGGGCCTTCTTCTCCAGCATGAGCGACTGTTAAAAAACCTGCTGCTTGAGATTTCTTGAAAACTCGTTCAAACTTTGAAGGGGGATGGCCCACTTCAGATGAATCAAGACCGACTCCAATAATTTTATCTTTATGAGCAAGCGCCTGCTCAAGTATCTTAAAGGCCTCATCTTCTGAAAGGTGGCGCAAAAAACACATAATGATCTTGGATGTAATCCCTAGTTTAGACTCACCATCCTTTAGAGCGGCATGAATCCCGTTAATAACCGTATCAAAAGCAATACCTCTATCAGTGTGGGTTTGTGGGTCAAAGAAGATTTCAGTATGAACAACATTATCTTCTTTGCAACGTAGGAGGTATTCCCAAGTGAGGTCATAAAAATCTTGTTCCTCAATAAGAACCCCGGCCCCTTCATAGTAAATATCGAGAAAGGTTTGAAGGTTAGTAAATTGATAAGCAGCGCGGATTTCTTCAACGCTATTAAAGCGTATTTTGACTTTGTTTCTTTGGGCAAGTTTAAACATCAGCTCTGGTTCAAGAGAGCCTTCGATATGCAGGTGAAGTTCTGCTTTAGGCAGTTCTTTGACAAAAGTCTCAATTTTTTTATCCATATGCTTACTCCATATTTTTCTGCTACGCAGTGGGAATCAATAATTATTGTTATAAATGGATATTTACGCATATGATAGGCCTAGACAACATATTTATTCCATTGGAATGGTGATGAAGCATTTTTTGAGCATTATTTTACTTATTTTCAATCTGATTTCTTACTCTGCTGCCAAAGATGAGTGCAATAAAAAAGAAATTAAAAAATTATACACAACTGTCAGTGAAATAACGGTCACACAGATTGGCTCAAGTTTGACACCTCGACACAGGGCCACAGCTTGAATCGCCTTTCCTGGA
>CAYGUN010000188.1:0-6041 GCA_964353025.1 uncultured Bacteriovoracaceae bacterium | reverse complement strand
AAAATTTTTCGTAAACTCATGCCGGAATCCTAACTTTTAGATTCTAGGCGTCAACGTGCTGTTTGCAAAATAGCGAACTGAATAATTTTAGAAGTTTAGTTTAGTCTTTTTTATCATTTTTCTTTGCTGCATCAGCACTCTTAGTTTCTATTGCTTGTTTTGATTGCTGGGCCGCAATTGAATCAGAATCATCCTTTCTATCGGCTTCTTCAACAGCTTGCTTGGCCTTTTTTTCGGCCATTTCTTGTTCTTTTCTTGCAGACTCTTCTTTTCTTTTAATTGCCGCTTGCTTAACTTTTTCAAATTCTTCTTTTTCTGCGTTTTTAGCAGCTTCTTTATCCCTGAAGAAAATGGCATTGATATACTTTCGAATATTCATCTTGTCGTCTTCCCCTGTGCAGTTGACAAGGCCACGGAAGCCCTCTCTGCCAACGGTGGCAAGACTAGATTCATTATGGGTAACAACAGTGAGATACATTGAAGTTGGTTCCATCATGCGAATACATTGGTTCGTTGTGATGGGCATTGTTGATGTGAAATGAACTTCAGATTCACAAATATTAACAATATTTACTTGAAAGGCAATTTCCGCAAATGATTGGGGATTATTTTTCTTAAAGACAATTTTGTTCTCGTTTTGAGAAGTGCCTTGCTGCTCGAGTTTTGTTCCTAGTTTTTCAGCCATTTTCATTAAGAGTTCTGGTTGGACAAAACCTGGTTGAGCAATAATATTTTTATAACCAAAATTTTCTTGCAACTCCTTTGAGTCTGCCGTAGGAGAGTTGTAAACAAAAACAAAAGGTGTTTTTGATTCTTTGTCTCTAAAAAGATCGAGTATGGCCTTCAATGTTTCGTCATTATTACTATAGTCAGATACAATATTAGGTACATTCCTTGGTTTTTCGCCTTTCTCTAGTGCTTCTTGAGCAGCCTTTTTTTGCTCTTCAGTTTTCTCTTTGGGTGAGTGTTGCTGCTTTATTAAGGCCGAGACATTTTTTCCGTCGTACTGAAAAACGATAATATCAGGGTTGAGACTTTTAATCTCAGGTTCTACTTCTCGTAAATAAGGTTGGCAACGAATGACAAAATTATAACGATCAGAACGTGGTTGATTATGGTAAATATTTAAGAGTTTATCAATAAAAAGCATCTTTACTGTCTTAGGGTTTGATTTATCGAGATTCTCTTTGACCCACTTACTAAGCTTTTGTTTGACCGCAGGGATTTCTTCCTCTCGACTTCTTTTTCTTTCTGCCATGAGATCAGCGCTTGCTTCAGAATCACTTTTAACTGGGTCGATAAAGAGTGGTTTTATTTTGTACCAAAATTTCTTATTGTAATAACAATCAGTTTCGCCTTTTTCTGCCACTTCAAAATAGCTAGAATTTAAAACTTTATTTTTTGTAAAATAATTATTAAGAAGAATCTTTTCACCTTCTTTTAAATTACGGTTAGTCTCAATGAAAAAATAATTTTCCGTTACGTAACCGATTTTTACAATATCATAAGCAAAGAAAGGTTCATTTGTTTGGGCCATTGCAAACTTAAGTTCTTCATTTGAGCCAGGGTTAAGAATATTAACAGCGTCGTAGGCCACATCATGGATTTCACCGCTCTTAATATGATTATTAAAAACATTCGCATTAACTGCATACATAGATAATGTATCAGCTGTATTATTTTCATGGAGACCTACAACTGGAATTTTTTTAGTTGAATTGAGTCGTTTGATAACTCGAGCTAAATGGAGATAGTCTTCAGAGTGTTTGGAAAAATCCACATAAATTAAATTAGGAGCATAGTTAATAATATCAATAATAATTTCTTGAATTTCACTTTCATTTTCTCTGGCTATATTATGAAACTCATACGAAAAACTACTAAATTGTGCTTGCAGTCTTTCACAAAGACTTTCCCAGTAGCTCCCGTCATGGCCAATATACATAATTCTATAAGCATCGCTCATAGGTTTATTTTAGCACATAAAGTAAATTAAATTGGTTTGGGTGGAGAATTTTCCCTTAAATATTCGGTAATTAGCCTACTTTTAGGGTTTGATTGGTATTTTTGGTGGTGTTCACTTAAGTACTTGAAATAAGGATAGGATTCTTTGGACTGCCAAATAAGATTACCATAAGGGTGAATATCATGATTTCCATCTCTCGAAGCAATGAAGATTTCATAAAACTTACCATTTTCAAGTAGCACTTTTTCTTCAAAAAGCTTAAACCCAATCTCCTTTAAAAAAGATTTTGTCTCAATAATATTTTTATGAGGGGAAAGAATATAAATATGCTCAGAGCACTGTAAGTGTAAGTGGGCGATAATATCATTGATATTCAATCCTCCCATTCCCGCTATAAGAATTAAAGATTTTTGTAGAATTTTTAATTTATTTCCATTTATGACGAGTCTATGGAGGCAAGACTGATTATAATGGAGACCACTAGGAATATCCGAATATTTACTATTACTACTTAAGACATCAAAGGCCCTATCCAATGCCTTTTTAGATTTATCCACGCAATGAATGTTTGGAATACTCTCTTTGAGAAGAAGTTGCTCGCCTACTTGGCAGTGGTCGCAGCCTATATCATAGACATCCCTACCCTTGGCATATAAAGAGGCCAATTCAACTAAAGTATTGAGGCGTTTTGATAACATGACCGACTATAGAAAGTCGTCGTAATTCTGTCCACAGATATTGTCATTTTCATTGGTGAAATATCTTCTCACAAAATATTGATTGGGTCGAATTGTTTCAATTAACTGATGATTTTCCAGTGAACTAAGCGCACTTAAAACTTCTTTATGAGTTAAGCGGAAAGTCCTTTCAATCTCAGGCACTTCGATAACCGGCGAGATTCCATACTCACGATCGAGATTGGGATAGCACCAAACTTTTCGATACAAAAACATTAAAAGAATTGTTTCAAAACGATTCAATTTAAAATCAACTAAGATTTCATCGAAAAAAAGATTCGGAATTTCTGCCGTGGTGGCGTATTTTTTCTTTCTCACTCGAACATTATCAACTTGGCTACGTCCCCCGGATTTGTGAGTAGTTAAAATTTTCTGTAGCTCACTCATAAAGTCCTCCTAGGAAGGCATTAAATATATTTTATGTTATATAATGACTTTTTTCAATTTGCCCAAGGGGGAAAATTCTGCCGCACAGAGCATTGTAGACTCGCATCAGAGATCTCAAAATAAAGCTATATTGTTTTTCACGGAGGAAATGCATGAAAGCATCACTTATTCTTTTATTCCTAGCTTTTCACTCGGCCATGGCCCAGCTAAATGAAAAACAATTTCCAGAAGATGCCAAGACCTACGAATCCTATGAAGACACTGGTTTTTCGCAATATATAGCTAAGTCCCTACATGGAACAAACAAGATTGCTCTCACTTATGATGATGGCCCCCATCCAACTCGTACACCAGCACTTCTAGATACTCTAAAAAAATATAACGTGAAGGCGACCTTTTTTATTCTTACCGGAAATATTACTTGGGCCAATATGCCTATCTTGGAAAGAATGATTAATGAAGGCCATACCTTGGCCAGCCACGACTGGGATCACACCAATAGTAATTCTCAATCAAAAGAGCTCTTTAAACGCAACCTTAAAAAATCTATTAACGCCGTCGAGTGGGTTTATGAATATTATGGATTGCACTCACGGGAAATGTATTACCGCTTCCCTTACGGCGACTACGGACGAAATAAAAGCTATCACCATCTCAATGTGATGAAAGAAGTCTCTCAAGAAATTTACAATGATAACTGCATTAATTTTGCTTTTTGGGATATTGATACTGCCGATTGGGTTCAAGATATGGATCCAATTAGTATTAAAGATAATATCTTGGCCCAAATTTTTGGTGGCACGGCCTATACTCATCACCCAGTGAGAGATGCTAACGGCAACCTCATCCGTTACACTAAGAAGGCCTACCAAGTAAATTCACCTGCTGGCGGAGGCGTTGTTCTTTTGCATGACATACATCAAAGAACAATTGAGGCCACAGAACTTTTCTTGCAAGAGTTTCAAAAAAGAGGAGTTGAAGTTGTGCCTCTCAGTGAAGTAGAAGAGTTTGATTACAAGCAAAAAGAGTGTGTTGTTCAAGACTAAAAAAAAGTAAAGAATACAAAGCTGTATTCATGAGTGTCAGAAAGAGTTCTTGGAACATACTCATAAATAAGTCCAGCATTAAATTTAACTTTGTCAAAAGAAAGCCTCATTCCACCAAAAAGTCGGTTGCGATCAAATAACCTATCTCCATTCCAAGGTCTTTGGATCATGTTCACAAAAATTTCATCAAAAAAAAGAAAACTTGATTTGGACGTATAAGGAATTAAAGTCCCAAACAACGACCTCAGTCTAAAAGTCAAAGGACCCGAATCTTCCAAAAACCTCTCTTCCAACCTGAATCGAGTAAAAAATTGTTCAAGCTTAAAATTATATTCTTGCGCTAATCTATGTTCGGTTGATGAGGTTTGTGACTTCGTATTATTTTGAACCAAGCTGTAATAAAGACCAACTGACTCATTCTCCGATATTTTTTTTAACATTCCTGGTCGCCACAATACTTGCCTCGTATGGGAATCCTTAATATTATATCTCCACTGCAATTCATGCCAAAAACTGTATTCATCATCAAGTTTAGTTTGATTTATTATTCCAACCCAATGTCCATTAAAGGAAGTATCTGGATAGGAAGCACTTGAAAAAAGTAAAAGAAAAAATAATAGCAGTCTCATTTTATTAACTCCTTTGCTCTTTTTGCCCCTCGTTCAAGGGCGCGAGAAAATATATTCTCAAGTTGTGAATCGGCCATCTCTTGCAAGACTTCTGCTGTCACACCACCCTTGGATGTCACTCGTGATGCCATTTGTGCAAATGATTCTTGTTTTTGCTGCATATAAACTGAAGTCCCAGCAAATAAATCCATGACTAAAGAATTCGCCATCTCTTCTGGAATATTTTTCTTTTTCAAAAAACTACTAAAGTGGGCCGCAAAGGTCATTAAGTAAGCAGGACCAGAGGCCGCAATCAACATGGCATAATTAAATTCTTCTTCATTATCAAAAGAGTAAACACTTGAAACCATTTGAAAAATTTCTTTAACCTGTGCCCTTTCTTTTTCAGTAACACTACGAGAGGCCTGTTCGAGACAAATCCCCTGTCCAAAAAGAATAGGAGTATTGGCCATGTATCTTACCACTTTTTTATGAGCGAGCTCTTCTTCAAGTTGCGCGATTGTGGCCCCTGCCAGTAATGAGATAACAACACTATTAGGATTTATTTGTCCTTTGAGATTTTTTGCAGCTTCTTTTAACTGCTGGGGTTTAAAGCCCGCTATATAATAATCAGCTTCAGGAATATCCGAAATTTCTTTATAGGCCACTCCATCTACGTCACCAGCTAACTCTTTTGCCCGCACATAAGAAGGTGTATAAGTAAAAAATTCAGCTGCGAGGCCCTTACTATGCAGCCCTCTTACAATAGAGCCTGCCATATTACCGCAACCAATAACTGCTATTTTCATCACTCCCCCAGTCTTGCTATAAATCTAAATTTAAAGGGGCCCCATGTCTCATGGTGTTCACAGCAACCGAACGCACATGAATGAACTGATCACTTATCCCACTCCAATCATAAAAAGGAGGGCCATCAAAATTTGTTAAAAAAAGTTTTAATTTATTTTCTGATTTATTTTTTGCTAAACTATTTAAGTCCAATGCTGTTGTTTCCATGCTTGAGTCTAAAATATAAAAATCAAAACCATCATCTTTAATGGCCTTCGCAGTAATTTGCTCACTTGCAAAATAAATATCCAAATTAAACTTTGAAATACCATGCATATAAAATATGTGCCCGATCTCCCACCAAAAATCATAAATGGCCTGATTGCGAGCAAGGATAACCAAACCACTGCCCATACAAATGGCCGCAATGGCGTTTAAAAAAGATCTTAAAGAGGGTGTTTCACAATAACAAAGCATGACCCCGGATTTTCTCTGCAAATTTTTATAG
>CAYGUN010000187.1:0-6042 GCA_964353025.1 uncultured Bacteriovoracaceae bacterium | reverse complement strand
TATTTGATAAGGGTGCGGATAAAATATATTTCATAGCTTCAGATAGCGGAGAATTGATTGATCATCTCAATGCAAACTTAAGAGAAAGAAGTATTAAAAATCTAAAGAATATAAATTTATCTAAAGTGAAGCTCTCAGGTGGTTATATTACACAGTGCTTAAGTAACACAATTAGAGATTTGATTTACTTTTCGAAAGATCAGAATAAAAAGTTAGACTTAGAACTGTTACCTCAGTTTACCTCTGCTGCAAATACATATGCATTAAAAATCAACTTCCAATTATACAAAGAGTCTCTCACTGCAAAATCATTTTTTGATTTTATTGAGTCCCTGAATGAAAAACAATATAAAAGCTTAGTAGAGGCCATTGCTAACGATTCTAGATTAATTCAAACTGACCTGACCATCGAGGGAGAGGATCATTTACATACAGATAATTGGAGTAAATTAATCAGATTGAATTTAAATCTCTAGATAACGATAAATACCCTGGTCTCAATTACTAGGGCATTGTGTGAAAAAAGAATTTTCGTACAAAAAACTCATGGATTTCGAGCATATTTATAGAATAGTTAAGGAATTGTGGGCTCTTGAGCCACAAAATATATTGTTTAAATGAGTATTGTTTAAAGGGCAACCAACATGAAGAGCTTGATTGCATTATTAATTCTTCTGAGCAGTTTTTGTATCTATAGCTGTGATATACCATTTGATGAGTATACTCCGGATGACAAAAAATCAAAAGCAATAGAAGCTCTAAACTTTTTAAAGCGAATTAGGGGTAGCAAAAGTTCAAAGCTCCATCAGAAATTTTTTAATGGAAATGTAAACTCCGATACTTATTGCAAATACCTAGAGGATAATATTAGCTATTTAGGCTATTGGGAATCTGATACAAATTACCCTGTATTTATGGAAAACTTTGGAGGTAATGTAGATTATGGAAGTGTAGCAATAGAAAGTAATTATGTTGCTGTTGCTATTGCCTTATTACATGAAGCATATCATACAAAAGGAGCCAGCCATGTTCCATGCAAGAAAAGGGTTAAATACCGAAATGGGAAATCACTAAAGGGTATTTCAGGATGCGATAATTCTCTAGATAGCGCATATTCTTACCAGATTGTTGCAGGTGAAAATATCAGTAGATACTGTGACACTTGTACAGCTAAAGAAAAAGAATATGCTCTTGAATTTGCACAAGACTTTTATAAAAGAATATTAAATCCAGTTTCAAGAGCTAAGTTAAAACTGGATAGAAAACTCTAAGTTCAAAAAGGCTAGGAGTAAAAAAAGTAAAAAAGAAAACTTTCTCAAGAAGCTATGCTTTATGAGCAAGGAATATAGAAATAAAGAATTTTAATATAAACTGTTTGATATAACTATTACTAAGACGAGTAATAGTTTCAGGAGTAATAAATGAAAAAAATATTAATTGCTATTTTAGTAATTGGAAGTATTTCTTCTTTCGCTACAGGAAATGGGCTTTCAGAGAAAAAGTGTATAAAAGCTGGAATAGAAGAAAGAATGGGGGATTTAGCTGATAAACTTGACTCTACTAAATTCGACTCACTTTCAAATCTAAAGCATTACGACGCTGATGAGACTCTAGAAATAGAAGGATGTCCTCAAACAAAGGTCTTAAAGTCAACTGAATTAGATTTTGTTGTACTTGAGTTAGGGCAAGGTATATCTCTAGGGTATGGAGAAAACAAAAAGAGCTTCTGTATGTACAAAGAAATAAACTTCGCTCCTGAACAAAACAAATACATTTTTTGTGAAAAATAAAAAACCTAGTTAAAATCGAATTTAATACACATTAAACTTGAGAGATAAGGGCCAAAACTTGGCCCTTTCTATATTTTAGGCAGCAGTTTTGATTTTTAACTCAATAGTTTTACCTAGAGTGCCAAGAATTCTGATTAATCTATCAACAGAGACTTTTTGAAGGCTTCCGTTGATAATTCCAGTGACCGCGGAACGAGGAACGCCAGATAACTCAGAGACTTCTTTGTGTGTAAGATTCTGCTTCTCTATGGCCTTAATAATCTCCTTAGTAAGCTTCGCTTTCATTTCAGCTACAAGTCCTCTTTCTGGAGATAATCCTAAATCAGCGGCTAAGTCACTAGCATTCTTGTAAGTTTTTGATTTCATCTTTTTTATGTCTCATAAATAAGACTCTTGTTCAATAAATTGAAATGAGTATTAGATTAATAGTTAATAATTTCAAATTCTTAACAGAGCTATCAATATTTCTATTGCAATATATGTATTAAATATGTATAATATCTTATGCCTGAATTTATGAGAATAGGGTCAATTAAGTTTTTTGTTTATAGTCGTGAAGAATCTAGGGCCCATATTCATGTAAGGGTTCAGGAATATGAAGCGAAGATATGGTTAGATGATTTGTCTGTAGCTAAAACAAATGCCTCAGAACATCTCACTAACAAAATAGTAAAACTCGTTACCATCCATCAAGAGGAATTACTCAATTGCTGGAGCGAGTTTTTTGGAGAAGAACTATGAGTGAAAAAAAAGCATTAGAAGAAATTGATAAAGCTCTCGAATCTGAAAGAAGAGAGCAGAAAATCAGAATCACTACCTTTATTGATGGTGACATTCTTGATGAGCTTAAGGTTCAAGCTTCAAAAGAAGGGCTTGGTTATCAAACCCTTCTTAATCAATACTTACGCTCTTCAGTTTTAAAAGAAGTTCCAAGCTCTCTCATCAATAGACTCCTGTCTTCAGCTAAAGAAGCTGGATAGTCTTTATTCATGCAGTCTCAACTCATCAAGAGAAATCTCTAATATGGCCCTAAGTTTCTTATCTCTCGTTATTTGTGGATTAATTGGGCCCATAGGATCAGGCTCTCCATAAAGAAGATAATGAACCTCTACTCCAAAATAATCAGCAACAGACTTTAGATAATTAATGCTTTTAGGACTCACCCCTGAAGTCCAAGTAAACAGTGTTGTTTTGGGTACTTGAGTCTCCAAAGCTAACTTTTTAAAAGTAATGTCCTTTTTCTTCATCAGCTCTTCTAGGGTTTTGTCTAGTTTAATTTCCATGATGACTCCTCTTGATAAGGACAAGATTGAAATCCTTATCAAACTTCTTACCTGTCATAGCCTGAGTCATCTTCGTTAGTGAGGGCAAGCCCTGATGGACTTTCTTAACAGTTTCGACCTTAATCCAATGAAAGGCTTGATTTGCTCCGGAATAGGCTGAAATCATAAAAACTAAGCTCATAGCTAGTTCAATTGTCTTTTGAATCATTTGTGACCTCCATAATGTTTTTGCGTACAAGAGTTCTTCACTCGTTGTTTTCGCCACTGAGCTGGATATTGCTCAATCACTGTCAGTGGTTCGTTCATTATGGAGATGTCCCGACCATTTTTTGACTTCCATTTCCCATAGCCCAAGGTCATAATAGAAGTATGTCCAAATACTCAAAAGAGATACTAGAAGCTTACAGTAAGGCCAAGGCAATTAGAGAAAAAGCCTATGCACCTTACTCAAAATTCAAGGTCGGTTGTTGCCTTCAGACAAAATCTGGAAAAACTTATCTCGGACACAATATTGAAAATGTGGCCTTTCCCTCATGTACATGTGCTGAGAACATTGCTCTTGGTAATGCTATTGTGGCAGAAGGACGAGGAACCCTAGATTTCATAGTGATTGTAGCTGACGGTAAGGATCCCGTTAGTCCTTGTGGCAATTGTCGACAAATTATAGCTGAGCATGTTGATAAGGATTTTTTGGTCTACCTGGCCAACCTTAAAGAAATAACAACGAAAATAACTATGTCAGAATTACTTCCCCTGGGATTTAAAAGCTTATCTTAATTTCAAAGCAAACCTTTCTCGTCGGATACTTATAGGGAAAAATCTTTATCATTTTGAGATTTGCCAATCTGAACTTAGAATAAATGGATAGAAGAAGAACTTAGTAGTTCTTCTTGTCACGGAGGATATTTGGATGAATGAAGCCGGATTTGATAAAAATTTTGTTAATGGGCAAAAAGAAAAACTTTTGAAGCTTAAAACAAAGTTAATGAATGATTTAAAAGAAAAAGTGAAAGAAGAGATTACAGAAACAGATAAATCAATAACTGAAGAGGGCGAATTGGCCCAATCACTTACGACTCAAAATGTCGCCCTTCGTATGCACGATGCGACTCTTGCTAAAATTAGAGAAATTGAAGTAGCACTTCAAAAAATCGTTAACGGAACTTATGGTGTTTGTGAAGAAACCGGTGATCCGATAGAAAAGAAACGTCTTGAAAGAGCGCCTTGGGCCAGACTTTCTATTGCTGCTGCTGAAGAGTATGAGCGTGAAAATAGAAAATACCATAGAGTAGGCTAACCCTTCTTTCTATTGACAGAAACCTCTAAATATTGACATAAGTAAATATGCAAAAACAATTCGTAGAAATTACTGATTTTGGTGCTGCCCATTTACTAAAATTCAATACATCTGAAATAAAAGAAGATCTTAAAGCTAATGAAGTTTCCATTGACGTAAAGTTCTCTGGCATTAATTTCGCTGATATTGTCATGCGACTTGGTCAATACCAAGATGCTCCCCCAAAACCTTTTACGCCAGGATATGAAGTCAGTGGCATCATTACAAAAATTGGATCTAACGTTACTCACTTTCAAGTTGGTGATGAAGTCATGGCCGGTACTCGCTTTGGAGGCTACACTTCAAAGCTCATACTACCTGAGTGGTCAGTGTTAAAAAAGCCAAACCACTTAAGCCTTGAAGAAGCTGCAGCTGTTCCTGTTAATTATATCACAGCGCACATTGCCCTTAACGAATTCGCCCGAGTTCGAGCGGGAGATAAAATTCTGCTTGATTGTGCTACTGGGGGAGTCGGTGTTTTTTGTATGCAAATAGCAAAGGATGCCGGAGCTGAAGTTATTGGACTTACAACATCAGAGCATAAAAAAGAATTTATTGAAAGTTATGGTGCCCGTGCTTATACATTTGAAGAGTTTGAGAAGTCTGGTGAAACTGGGTTTAATTTTATTCTCAATTCCTCTGGTGGGAAATCACTTAAAACTCAATATGAACTACTTACCAAATCTGGCCTTATCTGTTGCATAGGAATGCAGGCATCAATTAATAACGGAAAGAGTAATATATTTAAATTTACAAAAACTCTTATTTCTATGCCATGGTACCCAATTGTAAAACTTATTATGCAAAGTCGAAGTGTCAGTGGCTTTAATGCTTTAAAATATTTTGAAGATGAACCGTGGCTGAAAGCAAATCTTCCCATTATTGAAAAATGTCCTTATAAACCTTTTGTCGGAAAAACTTTTGATGCCAAAGAAGTAAGCTCGGCCCACGAATTTTTAGAACAAAGAAAGGCCAAAGGCAAAGTTCTCCTCCATTGGTCATAAAATGGAAGCTATTCAAGAACTCCTCTTATCTTACCCTCCAAACCAAATAAGCTTGATGATTGGTCTACTTATGCTAGGGACTTCTCTTGGAGTTATCATTAATAATACCGATCTTACAATGGTTGTTAGTGGAACATTGGTCGCATTAGGACATATAGAACTACCCATTACAATTATAGCTGCAGCAGCAGGTTTAATAATGGGAGAAACAATCGCTTATACTGTTGGTTTTTTCTTCGGTAGAAAATTTTATTCCTTAAAATTTATACAAAAATTTATGCCACCCAAAAGATATCAACTCCTAGGACGAATGGTAAAAAAATATCCTCTTAGGATGTTTCTCTCTATTCGCTTTACTCCTGCGATGAGGCCCTTTGTCTATATGGCATTTGGAAGCTTCAGGCCTGGATTTAACCTTCTCTATAAAATTCATACTCCCCTCGCACTCACTTACTGCACCCTCGTTATCTCAAGTAGCTATATTCTTTCGTCGGTTCTTACAACCCATCTTGAAGATTATAAAGGCATTGCCTTGGCCATTTTTATTATCATTTGGTTCCTACTCGTTCGAAATATTTCGAAGCTTTTCAAAAGAGAAATGGCGGAAGAAGGGCTAAATGAATATCAAG
>CAYGUN010000186.1:0-6063 GCA_964353025.1 uncultured Bacteriovoracaceae bacterium | reverse complement strand
ACGATAAATTGATCCGTACACCAATACCAAACACCTAAAATAGGAGCGCCGAAAATAATCCCAGTCCAAGGAAAACTTGGATCATCCATGGGTTTCCACATAGAAAAATAATCATGGGGCACAGAGTTCATTAATTCTCCCACACCACCAAGTTTAATAAGACCAAGAATCGCCACCAGGGCCGCACCAACAATCATCACCACTGCTTGAATCGCGTCAGTATAAATAACAGCTCGCAATCCACCTAAGACAGTATAAAGGCCAGTTGCGATAACAACTAAAATAGCACCGGTGAAAAAACTCGTGCCGAGTGATTCAAAAACCACCGCACCTGCGAAAATAGTCACTGATATTTTAGTCAGAACATAGGCCACAACAGAAATAAAGGAGAGATAGGTTCTGGGGCCCGATGAGTAACGCGCTTCCAAAAACTCAGGCATAGTATAGACGCCACTTTTTAAATAGAAAGGAACAAAGACCCAACCCAAGATTAAAAGGATAAATGAGGCCAGTATTTCAAATTGGGCAACGGCCACACCACTTGATGCTCCGGTTCCGGCCAACCCGATTAAATGTTCACTTCCAATATTTGAGGCAAAGAGCGATGCCCCAATTAAAAACCAACTTAGGTTTCTGCCAGATAAAAAATAATCTTCAGAAGTTTTCTCTTTTCCACTTTTATCGCGACTAGCATAGAGAGCGATAAAAAGAACGAGCACAAAATACAAAGCAATAACAGAGTAATCAAAAAGATTAAGATTCATGGATAGGCCTTCTTTAATTTTTTAAGTTCATACTTTTAGCGAACTAATAAAGCTTTCACAACAGTCTATATTTTCGCAGAAGGTCGTTTTTTTGGTATAGACGGTCAGCGTCTGAGTCGTTACGATTGCTCTTTGTTATTTTTCGGGAGAATTTTATGAGAGTCTTGATTCTAGTTATATCTTTAATCCACACCTTCAATGTTCATGCTTACGACGCTTTTGGTGCTCCTGGTTTACCTCCCGTTTGGTCTAGTGCAAAAAAGGTCCACGTAGGAACTCATTATAATGCTTATGCAGAACGTGATAAGTCCTATGTTTGGCTCTCAGCAACAGATGGTGTTTTAACTGAAGTTTTTTATCCTCATGTTGATAATCCTCAATTGCGTGACTCTCAACTGGTTATTACTGATAGACAGGGAAATATTTGGCAGGAAAAAAATAGTCTCGATCACGTAGTGGAAATTATTCACCCATCAGCAGTTAAGCTTACAAATTATGAGCGTAACGGAAAGTTTGCTATCTCTCACACGTTTTACACTCTCAAAAATACTTCAACAGTTGTAGATGAAATTGAAATCACGGCCAATGAGCAAGGACTTAATTTTTATTTACTAGTTAATCCTCATCTGAATAATTCAGGCTATGGTGACAGTGGTTACACGACAAAAAATACCCTGAATTTTTATGAAGGACAAACCAGGCTCTCTGTTTATTCATCACGGGATTTTGTACAAACTTCAGTGGGCTTTGTTGGCTTCTCTGATGGTTACCAAGATTTACTAGATAATGGCAGAATGGATTTTGGTTTTGATCGCGCTATCAATGGAAATATTGCGGGGATGGCATTACTTGATCTACCAAGAACTTTGGGTGTGAATAAATTTAGGATCATGTATGACTTTTCTGATATGAAGCCTCAGCCTACAGATAATTCATTAAATGAGTACTATAATAGTTGGAATAAGTATTTTGATACTATTTCAAAACCGGGAGAGCTAAGTGAAACTGAAGAGGCTTTATACTGGAGATCGATTTTTACTATTAAAACTCATGAAGATAAATTGCAGCCTGGGGCCATGGCGGCCTCTCTTTCAAAGCCTTGGGGAGACTTATTTGAAGATACAAGTTCAGGCGAATCAGGTGGTTATCACTTAACATGGCCCAGGGATTTATTTCATAAGGCCATCTCACTTCTAAACTCAGGAGATGTGCAAACTCCTTACTACGCTTTGCTATTTCTTAAAAAAATTCAGTTTAAATCAGGTGTCTGGTATTACGGAGATAGAATTATTCCAAGAGCAGGTGCCTTCCCACAAAACGTTTGGACTAGTGGTAACGAATACTGGACTGGTTTGCAATTAGATCAAGTCGGTTACCCCATTCAGCTTTTCTACCATCTATGGAGAAGGCTTGGCGCATCTGAGCAAGCTGCTTTATTTCAAGAATTTCAATTCATGCTAAGACAAGCCGCTGACTTTATCGCGATTTATGGCCCATGGAGTGCACAGGAGAGATGGGAAGAGAATTTTGGAATCTCACCTTCTACATTTTCAGTTGCAACTGCGGCACTAAAGATGGCCAGTGAGATTTTTAATGACAAAAACTATAGTGAAATCGCAAATCGTTGGCTCACAAAAGAAGGTGATAATATTTTTACTTGGACTTATACCACATCAGGAATCTATGGAGATGGTGAATATTTCGTGAGAATCTCAGGTTGCGAGAACTACCTGGCGGAGTGGAACCCAAATAGTAATCAAAGCTGTCATATTTCAAACTCAACTAAGCGCTTTGATCAAAGGGCCATCCTAGACCAAGGATTTTTAAAGCTTGCTCTTATGGGGTTAGTTGATGCCAAAGATGAGAGAATTAAAAAATCAGTTGATGTCATTAATAGTTATATTGCCGTTCAAACTCCAAGAGGTGTTGGTTGGTACCGTTATACTTCAGATTCCTATGGTTACGGGGAAGATTATATTGGTCGCCTGTGGCCACTTTTAGGCAGTGAGCATGGCCGTTATTACTTAGAACTTATGAATGAAGGAGCCCTCTCTCCTGTAGAAGCGAATGTGGGAGTGAATACAATTATTCAGTCTTTTATTGGCTTTGCTAACGAGGGGCTTATGATTCCAGAGCAAGTTTTTGAAGATAGTGGACGTGGAACAGGTGGAGCAACTCCTCTGGCTTGGTCACATGCTGAGTATATTAAAATGTTATGGTCTCGTTATTATCAAATTAATATTGAAAATGCTTGGGATCTCTATGGCAACTAAACTAAAAGTCGGTTTAGCGGGTTTTGGTTTATCAGGTAGTGTTTTTCATGCGCCTTTTTTAAATTTTTTAGCAGAGTTCGAGCTGACAAAAATCTGCTCTTCTAAAAAAGAGATGATTCAAACAAAATACCCAAAAACTCAGGTAGTCTCTGATTTTAGTGAACTGCTGACGGATGAAATCGATCTCATTATTATAACGACTCCTAATCATCTGCATTTTCCTCAGGCGAAAGCTGCTTTGGAAGCGGGTAAGCATGTATTGGTGGAAAAACCTTTTACTCCAACAGTTGAAGAAGGGGAGCAGCTTATAGAAATCTCCAAGCAAGTGGGAAAAGTCTTAAGTGTTTTTCATAACCGCCGTTTTGATGGAGACTTTCTGACGGTAAAAAAGCTTATTGAAGAAAATGTTTTGGGAGACGTGGTCTATTTTGAATCTCACTTTGATAGATTTCGGCCACAGATTAAAGAGCGAAACTGGAGAGAGAAAAAAGATACGGCAGCGGGTGGCGTCCTTTTTGATTTAGGGGCCCATTTAATCGATCAGGCCTATCTTCTTTTTGGTGAACCCAAAGAAGTGATTGTGGACAAAGAGTGGCAAAGAACTGGCAGTGAGCAAGATGATTATTTTCATGTCATTATGAAGTACGAAAGATTAAGAGTTGTTCTGCAAGCAAGTTGTATTGCCGCTAAGCCGGGCCCTAAGTTTCTTATTCATGGGACTAACGGCAGTTTTGAAATTCATGGGCTTGACCCACAGGAGAGTCGCCTTAAAGAAGGGGTGGTTAATCTGGAGAATATTGGAAAACGAAATGGAGTTGGGAAACTCTATTTTGAAAACTCTTCTGGTGATATTGAAATCGAAGATGGAAATTATAAAGAATTTTATAAAATGCTTTATAATTGCATCGTGAATGGGGGAGATAATCCAGCTTCTGCCCAAGAGTCTTTATTTAATCTAAAAGTAATTCTTCAAGAAAGTTAAATAGAAATTTGTGGATAGATAATATTTAGGTGACAACTACCATCATAACCCTTAATAAAAAATCTCATAAAAACCCAAAACTGAATAGAGAAATAAGTAAAAGTAAGCTTTTTTTGACTCTAAACCCGCTTTCAATCTTGTTTAAGGGTTCTGGCCGTACTAGAATCTAATCCCGTAGTACATATTTCCACACATTCATTAAGGAGACCCCCCCAATGAGCACAACTTCAAGATCAAATTCAAAGTATTTGGCGATGCAAAGAGAACCACGTCCCTGTGAGATTCCAGTAAATCCTCAAGGAAAGTTCTTGTCAGTAAGCCAGTACTTCGGTGAAAACGTTTTTAATTATGAACTAAGTAAAAACTTAACTCAGGCCAACAAAAAAGAGCTTGAAGATATTATGGGTTCTCAAAAACCTTTAGGTAAAGACCTCGCCAAGGCCTATGCTAATGCGGTTTTAGAATGGGCAATGGATAGAGGCGTGACTCACTTTTGTCACTGGTTTCAACCCTTAACAGGTTCTACGGCTGAAAAACATGATGCCTTCTTATCTTTTGATAAAGAAAGACCAGTGGAAAAACTTAGCGCTTCTCAACTTATGCAAGGAGAGCCAGATGCTTCTTCTTTTCCTAACGGAGGTTCAAGAAGTACTTTTGAGGCCCGTGGGTACACGTCTTGGGATTTAACTTCTCCTATCTTTATTAAAGAAAGTGAAAATGGGGCGACTCTTTGTATTCCTACAGCGTTCGTATCTTACCATGGGGATGCTCTGGATATTAAAACTCCTCTTTTAAGATCAATTACAACTCTAAGTGAGACGGCTGCTGAGTTTTCAAGAATAGCAGGAAATACAAATGTAAAAAAAGTTAGTGTGACCTGTGGATGTGAACAAGAATACTTTTTGGTTGATAAGGCCTTCTATTTTGGAAGAGAAGATCTTGTTATGACAGGAAGAACTGTTTTTGGTTCCTTAACTGCTCGTAACCAACAATTAGAAGACCATTATTTTGGTGCCATTCCTGAGCGAATCTTGGCCTATATGCAAGAAGTTGAAATTGAACTCTATAAATTAGGAATTCCTGCCAAAACTCGGCACAATGAAGTTGCTCCTGGGCAATTTGAACTTGCGCCTATTTTTAAAGAAGCTAATATTGCAGCAGACCATAATCAATTAGTTATGACTGTGATTCGTGATGTGGCCCTAAAGCATGACTTTGTTGCTCTCTTACACGAGAAGCCATTTGCTCAAATCAATGGTTCTGGTAAACACGTGAATTGGTCAATGAGTGATGATGAAGGCAGAAACTTTCTTGAGCCAGGAAGTAATCCTCATGAAAATAATAAATTCTTGGCCTTTACTGCAGTTGTCTGTGAAGCCCTTTACAGACATGGCGATATGCTAAGAATGGGGATTGCAAGCCATGGAAACGATCACAGACTAGGTGCTAATGAAGCTCCTCCAAGTATTATCTCAGCGTTTCTAGGGGAAACTCTGACTAATATTTTTGAATCAATTACGGGCAATGGAGATTACAAGCCAAGTGACAATATTAACTTAGATCTTGGGGCAAACCAATTAGCAGGGTTGTTAAAAGACAATACAGACAGAAATAGAACCTCACCTTTCGCTTTTACCGGAAATAAGTTTGAGTTTAGAGCAGTTGGTTCTTCTGCTTCCATCGGTTGGCCAGTAAGTATTTTGAACGCTGCGGTAAATGAAGTTTTAGCTGAAACAAATACAATGCTGAAAAAAGAAATTGAAGCAGGCAAATCAATTGATGATGCTCTTTTACATGTCGCCCGTCATTGGTATTCAAATTCTAAAAAAGTTGTTTTTGGTGGAGACGGGTATTCTCAAGAATGGGTTAAAGAAGCACAAAGTCGAGGACTTGGAAATTTAAGAACGACAGCGGATGCGATTGCTGTTTTAAAAGATGAAAAGAAGACTGCTTTTCTAACTAATTCAAAAATCTACAGACCAAGTGAGCTTAAAACGAGATATAATGTTCTGTTAGAAAGATATATCAATCACAGGGATATTGA
>CAYGUN010000185.1:0-6063 GCA_964353025.1 uncultured Bacteriovoracaceae bacterium | reverse complement strand
AAAGTGGCGAGTTCCGGCCATATCAAAAATAGTCGAGAGAAGATTTGAATTTGAAAGCACACTTTTGGCCTTAATAAAATTTCCATCTAGCATAACGCCTTGAGTTTGCCCATTCTCAATGACAATATTCTCAACTTTTGCATGCATTTTTATATCAACGTTATTTTTAAGCAGCTCATCTCTCATCATTTTGATCATGACGTCTGTTCCACCATTAAAAGTGAAAACGCCCTTGCTCATAAAGTTTGAGAAAACGATCCCATAAGTAATAGCTGGATCTTCAAGCGTCGATCCATTGGCATAGGTGATAGGTTCCATTAAAAAGCGAATGACATCACTTCGATTAGGGAAAAACTTCTGGAAGAGTTCTTTGTTAGTCATTTTTTGATCATCATAAAAATTCATAGAACTGACATAATTAAAAAATTCCTCAACAACTTCTTTTTTTATATTAAAGTGATTAATTAATTTGTCTGTAAAATCAACGCGTGTGAATTCAGTTTCAATTTCAAATTGTGGATTTACAAACCTGATACCTTTTAACTGAATGATTTTATCGGCTATTTCTTTATTCCAATACTTGCGGCAAGTTTTTTTCATGCCAGCTGGAAAGCCGTGAAGAGAAACATCGAAGATGTATTTTTTATTGGCGCGATAAAACCAAGTGGCAAACCCACCTAACTTATTATGGGCCTCAAGCAGTAAAACCTTATGTTCATTTTTTGCAAGTCTATTCGCCGCCGTAAGTCCTGCCAGCCCACTGCCAATAATGATGACATCATACTCGTTAGTGATTGTCTGGTTTCTCTTTAAAAGCATAGACTTAAATCCTCATGCGGTTTAAAATAAATGCAAAGCATAAAGTTACAAATATAACGATTGAGAGTATCACGGGCGGAGTCATTGCTCAATTACTTATGGAGTGCTTAGAAGTGAAAAAAGTAAAAGCATGGATGTTAGAGGCATTTAGCTTAGACATTAGGTCATTGGCACTGTTTCGCATTGCGTTTGGTAGCGTTCTTATTTCTGATATATTTTTTCGTCTCCTAGATGCTAAGGCCTTTTTCACTGACGAGGGGATTCTTCCCCGAGAAGTTTTCCTTACAAAATTGGCCAATAGCTGGAATTTTTCAATCTTGCTTATGTCAGGTGAGCTGTGGGTAATAAACCTTCTCTTTCTCTTGGGTCTAGTGAGCGCCTTTCTTTATTTAATTGGCTTTAAAACAAGACTTAACACGATCCTATTGTGGGTTTTTATTTCATCGGTGCATAATCGAAACTGGATGATTAACAGCAGTGGAGATGATCTTTTTCGTCTCTTTTTGCTCATTGGTTTTTTTCTCCCGCTAGACAAAAGATATAGTACTCGTGCGGCACTAGTGGAAAACACTAATACGTCAGAGAATAAGCATTATTCTGTTTGGGCATTTGTTATTACTGCGCAACTTTTTGCGATCTACTATCTAAGCTATCTTTGGAAAGATCATCCCAGATGGAGAGAAGACTATTCTGCAGTTTTCTATACTCTGCAATTAGAGAATTTTTCTACAGGTTTTGGGCTTTGGCTTTCTCAGTTTATTGGTGTTATCAAAGCAATGACTTTTTTTTCTATCAGACTTGAGCAGTTGGGCCCCATTCTTTTAATTGTTTCTTTATTTCTGGGTCGTTACGGGACTTGGCTAAGGTTTTTTATTTCATTACTTTTTATTTTATTTCATATCGGATTAATTTTAACCTTAAAGCTTGGAACCTTTCCTTGGATTTTGATTTCAATCTGGTTAGTTTTTATTCCAACCCAAATTTGGGACTGGCTGGCCACAAGACTTAAAAATAGTAGGCGAGTAAATCTTAAAATTTATTACGATGGAGAATGTGGCTTTTGTCGCAAGTTAGTTCTCATAATAAGAGAGTTTTTTCTTTTTGGGGATTCTCAAGTCAAAGAAGCTCAGTCTGACCAAGAGATATTCAAATATATGCAAGAACATAACTCTTGGATTGTGGTGAACGAAGCTGGTGAAAAGAAAATCAAGATAGATGCCATGATTGAAGTTTGGAAGAATTCACCACTTTTGAGATACTTCGCTTTCATTCTTAAGTGGTCTCCCGTTTATTTTATTTTAACTAAAAAATATGAATGGGTGGCCAATAATAGAAACAAAGTAGGAATACTCACGTCATGGCTTAGGATGGAAAACTCATATCAGTATAAAAGACTACTTCCTCTCTCTGTAATTTTTGCCATTATTTATTTAGGATGTTTATGGCAGTGGAATAACCGAAAATTTAGTTATAAGCAGGCAGGAATTCGAGTTGTAAACTTACTACCAATAGCTCGCGAGTTACAGCTTTTTCAAGAGTGGGATATGTTTTCCCCTTTTCCCCTTACCAATTCCAGATGGTTTTATACGGAAGGCGTGACTGGAAATGGAGAGAAGGTTAATTTATCGATTGGTGAGAAATTTGAACTAGGGACAAAACCAGACTATCTATTATCAAGCGCTTATCCTTCAAAATTTTGGCGTAAATATTTTAATAATATGGAAAAAGATGAAAGCAAAAGAATTTTCTATTTAGATTATTTATGTAGAAAAAACTCTGCTCGAAATCAAGTTGAGAAACCTATCGTTGAAGTTCACCTTTATATGCATGATATGATGACTCAGTACCCGCCTCTTGAGAATAACCACAAGCCTTTTACTCATCAATTAATTCATAGTTATCGATGTAAATAAAAAAGGCTTCAAAATGAAGCCTTTTTTTAAATTTATGAAAAGAGAAATTTAAGCTTGAAAATTTTTGTTACAAAGCTTCACTGCTCTTTTGGCTTTAACCGCTTGGTCAAGTTTGTTAAATAGCTTAGGTGTTTTTAGAATTTCAATAGCAGTTTCAATGGCCATCGGATAGCCTGAAGTTTTTCTAAAGGTATTAAGAGGAAGATCTGCTTCAACTCCCACATTTTCTATAAAACGGCCTAGCTCATCAACTAGAGCAGATTCAGTTTCTCTCATTTCACCATGAGTATGAACAGATTGAAGATGTTTTACAACGTTTCCTCCTGCTCCCATAGTGTCTTGGCCTGCAAGAATAGCAAGTTCATTGACTTTCATTAGGTATGGGAAGATGTCTCCACATGAAGCATTCCCTTCACTTTGTAACAGCATGATATTAAATTTTTTCTGAAGGTTTACGTTAGGACTGAGTGTGTATGGCATAAATGTATCCACAGAGTAGGCCTGAGATGAAAGTTTTAAACCTTTTGCAAAATCTGCTTCCAACTCCTTGTAAACACGTCTTGCAAGCTCTGACTCTGAGTCCATTCCTGCTTGTTGGCTAAGTTGCTTGAAATCGTTCATCCAGTTTTGGTTAAGGCCAAAACGCATGTCCATAGTTTTAATTTTTTCATTAGAAAAAGCTTGGGCCACTTTAGAAACTAAACTTAAAGAACCACCTGGATTATCAATTGTATCAATCACGAGGTCTTTAACACCAATATTTTGAAATCGCATAAGAGTGGCCTGAAGTTCTGCAAGAACAACTTCTTCTTTCGCTTCAGGGCTAAAAGTTCCAATTCTAATATAGCCAATGGTTTTCACGCGGCCATTTTGCATTTTTCTATGAGTGATATAGGCCGGAAAAGTATTTGCTTCTTCTACGAACATAGCATTAGCTGGAATATAGCGTCCTTCATTTACCAGGATTTGTTTTCCCTGGGCCTTAATTCTTGCTTTATACTTATCAACTTGGCTTGAAATAGTTGAGTACTCGGCAAGATTAAATATATTTAGATTAACTTTATGAGGATTATTGAAATCTACTTTTTCATGAAATCCCATAGCATGAGCAATATTCATAGGGCGTCCATTGGCCTTAATGAAAGCAAGATCAAATGTTTCACCTGTTACTGAATCAAATATAGTTAAGGATGTTGGGTCATCTTTCAACTGATTTAAATTATAAGTAAAGTCAGCATAATCTCTTTGTACCCAAGGAAGGGGAATTTCACCTTTGCCATCAACTGTAACGACCATATCTGACCCTTCTGTAGGCAGAGATGTTCTTAGTGAATCACGATTAAAGATCGTATTCATAAGAAATGTCATGTTTGACTCTTCTTTTCCTAAATTTCTAAAACGTGACATCTCATTATTAATATAATCTCTTAGTTTAATTCCATCAACGTGAGTAATAATATCGCCTGGTTGAATGGGGAAATGAGCAGACTTTTTCATTAAAGGATGAATTTCACGTACTAGAGCATTTTCTCCATCACGTGAAACAAAGAAACCAACATAGGCCATCTTTGAGGCCCCTTCTAATTTATTGGGAAGGAAATTAAGTGATTTATGGGCATCTCTAAAAGAGGCATTATATTCTTGCAGTAGAGCTGAAAAAGTAATGTTATCTAAATTACCTTTGTCGATAATTCTTAAAACAACTCTCTTAAGTTCATTAAATTTATAAACTCTTGGTTTGCCATCGTGAACTCCTGCGATTTTTGGTCCTTGAAAATACAATCCATTTCCAAGTCCTTTTGCTTTTGCTCTATAATCAACAGTATTCTCTTTATATTTAATGAAGGCATAGTGAGAGTCATCTTGAGAAAAATAAGTCATGAAATCTGTCTTCATTTGGAGCTTGCTCAGTGGTCTATTTGGATAAGGCTCTTGGCAAGACATTACAGATAATAGAATAAATAATAGGACAGCTTTAGTGCTTCTAATTAAGTTCATGGATTCTCCTCATTATAAATAGGTAAGAACCTTTTATGCTCTCAATAGGAGCTTGACCAAAGAAAATATAAAATCGCGTAATAGGGTAAAACGCACTGTGTGCATGCAGCGCGTTTTATATATTTTTTATAGACGCACAGCTCTTAAAAAAGTATGGTGAAGCCGTTTTTCTTATTGAATTTTGTTTTAGCATTAAATTTTATTGAGAGGTAAATGATGAAGTTTTTGGGATTTATTTTTGTATTATTCATTTATCAGCTAAGTTTTGCCATGGGTTCAAAGGCCCTTGAGTCAAAAAAGATAAACCTTCCTTATTACACTGAACAAATTCAAGATATCTCTACCCAATCATCTGAAGATATAAAATCACTACTAAATAAAATATTAAACTCATCCCATCTGGTTCTTGAAGGCAAAAATGATGTGCTGGTTGATAGCTGCGAGGGCAAGCACATTCCGTGCTTAGCTCCTAAAAAATATTCTTATAAAGCAGCGAGGGTTAATCTTTTTGGAGATATTCACCTGGAACAAGATAAAACGGGTGAGTATTTTATTAAAGATATTTATTGCTTAAAAGAATACACCAATGCTGATTTTCCAGCAGGACGAGGAGTTGGTCCAAATCTCATTCCAGAGCATACAGTTTTAAATACAGAACATGTTTGGCCTAAATACCGTTTTTTAAGAAATGCAGAAGGATTACCTAAGCAAGAAAGAGAAAGTCATTCTGATTACAAATGGAAAGAAGGTGATCTTCATATTCTTTATCCCAGCAATTCAAAGGATAATAGCTTAAGAGGCAATTTCCAAATGGGGGAAGTTTATGAGCAAACACAAAATACTGTTTGTCAGGAAACGAAACTGGGTAAAATTAAGCTGGCTGATGGCTCTATATCCTCTGGTCTCTACTTTGAACCACCAGATGAGAGTAAAGGCAATGTAGCAAGAGTCTTATTTTATTTTTCTATTAGATACAAGACTCCTATTCATCCTGATGAAGAGGCCTTTATTCGTAAATGGCATAAAGCGGATCCAGTAGACGCAATGGAGATTCGTCGTAATGAGAAGATTTACTCTCTTCAAAACGTACGAAATCCCTTTATTGATATGCCTGAGTTGGTTGACTCAATAGCAGATTTCTAATTCTATTTTGTTGTGAATGTAATAACACCATCCCAGTTATCATCTGGTGGCTCGGCAATATAGCCTTCACAATAACCCATGAGGCGCTCTGATGGTTTATCTGCATACTTATCGAATAAGGCCTTAAAGATATCGTGGGCCTTCTGAAACTCTCTATTATGAAACATTCTATAGGCCTCAATAAAACGGT
>CAYGUN010000184.1:0-6104 GCA_964353025.1 uncultured Bacteriovoracaceae bacterium | reverse complement strand
ATATTGGATGTGAATCCCTAGTCTCAGGCAAGTATTTCTCCCTGTCTTTGGGTCGATATTTCCCCGCCATAACAAAAATTGACGTGGAAATTAAAGTTGGTGATTCCCAAGAAAGCTTTGAAGTAGTAAAAGCTTTAGGTACATTTCCACTTAAAAGGTAAAAAGATGCTTGGCAATAAAGAAGAGACGCTAAAAAAGCTTTTCCCACATTCAAAAGTTAATATTAACGGCGAAATTTTTGACTCTCATGAAGCCAAGATTTCTATCTTTGATAGAGGCTTTCTTTATGGGGACTCTATTTATGAAACTTTCCCTGTTTATAAAAGAAAACCTCTTTTTCTAGATAACCACTTAGAAAGACTTTTTCATTCAGCTTCTCTACTCTCGCTGGATATGTCTCTGACTCGAGAAGAAATTACAGGCGAGATGCTAAAAACCATTGAAGCATCTCCTCTTGAAAACCAATATTTAAGGATTATCATCACTCGAGCGGAAAGCTCCATTGGGCTTGGAAAAAGTGCGACGCCTGAGAATAATCTGGTTATTATATCAAAGGAGCTCCCTCCGAATCCTACTTGGTGGTATGAAGATGGGGTTTCTCTCTATGTCAGTAGCGTGCAAAGAAACGACCCTCGGGCCACAGATCCTAATGCCAAGTCTGGAAATTATCTCAACAATGTTATGGCCCATATTGATGCTCAAAAACATAATTTCTATGATGCTATTATGATCAATAGTGAAGGCTTTGTGGCAGAAGGCACGACCTTTAACCTTTGGATGATTAAAGATGGGATTGTGAAAACTCCATCACCAAATGTTGGTCTTTTAAAGGGTATTACCCGAGAACGAGTTATTGAACTTATCAAAGCTGACCCACAAATGAAGTTTGAAGAAGCCCAAATTACGGCGGCCGAGTTTGAAAATACGGATGAGGCCTTTTTAACAAGTTCTTTAAGAGGAGTTGTTCCTATTACTCAGATTAATCAAACCATGCTTTCAAAAGGCGTAGGGCCTTTAACTAAAACAATTATGAATAAGTATAAGAATTTAGTTGAGAGCTACTTAAAAAAGTAGATTGAGCTTATCTCCAGGTCTTGCGTTAAAGCAGTGCTGTAGATCTTCGGCCAACATTTCGCTTCTTTCACTGGCAGAGACTTCTAAATCGATTTCAAAAATACAGTGAATTCTATTGCTTCCACCGTCGTTTGGATTGCCGATTAAAATCGCCACTGCTGGGGCCTTATTGAGATTAAGAATATTTTGATTAATACCTCTGCCAAATTGAGAACGACCATTTTCAGTATCAAAGAAATCAGTTTCTGTTCTGTAAGTCGTATTTCTTAAATACAAAGAGAAAACATATTGATCTTGATACTGGTATTGATTTGATATCCTAGTGCCTTCAACTGGCCCATGGTATTTTTCAAAAGCAAAGTCATCGCGAAAGGTATCAAGCTTTCCTTTGTCATATTGAGATTTTTCCTTAGCATACGACTTGAGAGCAATTCCACCAGCTGCTTGTGAGTCTGGCCAAATAACAAAGACCATATCAACAGCGAAGCAGGAGCTGGTTAGTAAAAAGGTCGTTATAAAAAATATTATTACTTTTTTCATCATTTTTATTTTTCTCATGAATTCCTAAATTAGAAGAGTATTAGCTGTTCATTAAACTAGAGATTATTGACTGCGGTTATCTTACAACTATGCCTAAGTTCTCTACTTGAGTTATAGTTAATAACGTATTCATTGCACCATATAGTCCCTGATTCATTACTATACATAATGTTATTATTTCCTTGTGTTGTTCGTTTAATAGCTCGATTGCCTTCATTATAAGCTTGCTCTAACTTTCCAAATAGCAGTCCTGATTGAGCACTAGATACTGTATATTGAATATGTTCAGCTTCTATATCAACTCCAAAGTTTCTGTCTTGTGAAAAGCTTGAAAAACTTCCCAGTAGCAATAATCCAAGTAGTAGTTTCTTCATAAAGCCTCCTGAGCTTTCGCTCACTTTATTAATATTTTAAATTCATCTAATCCACGCATTATCCCAGCTTTTAGGATTAGCTGCCATCGATTTGAAACTAATACACAGATGTTATAAAGCTAACACCCAGCCAGCAAGTGCTCAGAATCCTGTTCAAAAGAATTTCTTTTCAATAACTTGCGATGAGCTGCCCTAGGTACTTAATCTCGCCTTTATTGTTATAACGATCGAGTAGACACTGAGTTAAGCAATTTACCCACTCGTATAAAACCCCATTTCTTTTTAAAAAAATAAACAACCAAATGTAATATTAGTAACTTATACCAATTCAAGCTTTTTTTTCGTTGCAAAAAAAAGCTTAAATGATAAACTCAAGACATGACGAGTAAGAGAAAAATAGATCTCATTGGTGATAAGCTAAAGCGTAACGAAGCTCTTAAGCCCACTGAGTTTCACATGCTTTTAGAATGGAGAGACGGTTTTTCTGGCACCCTCGACTACTACTATGCCAAGCTAAAATCTCAAATTCCTCATGAAGAAACTGTGGCCATAGCTAGGCGCCTTAAGAGAATAGAATCGATACAGATAAAGCTTGAAAGATTTCCCACAATGAGACTAAGCACTTTGCAAGATATTGCCGGCCTAAGAGTCATTCTCAATGACGCTCTTGCGCTTGATAGGGCCTATACCAAAATAAGAGGACTTACATCTCGTAATCTTTTGAAAAGATTTGATGACTATCATCACAAACCAAAAGAAGATGGCTATAGAGGAATGCATCTTATTTATCAAAATGAGTCATCAAAACTAGTTGAAATACAATTAAGAACCAAACTCGAGCACATATGGGCAACGGCCGTAGAGACATATGGCCAACTACAAAATACTTCCTTTAAAACTGGCGAAGGGGATTATGACTGGAAAGTTTTTTTTAAACTGCTAAGCTCTTATTTTGCTATCAAAGAGAAATGCTCCCCCCTCAGCGAGCATTTAAAGCTCAGTGAAAAACAAATTCTTACAAAATTAAAGAAATCAATTAAAACACTTAACGTCATTGAAAAATTAAATGCCACTACAAATAGTATAAAAGTCATCATCAATAAATATAACGATACAGGAAGAACTGGTAAGTATGCCTTACTAGAATTGGACTTAAAGCAAAATACAACTCATATCGAAATTTTTAATAAAAAAGACGTTAGTAAGGCAATTGAAATTTATACAAATAAAGAGCTACGCTTTAAAGAAAACAAATCCAAAAATATAGTCTTTGTTAATATTGAAAACTTAGAAGAAATACAAAAATCATACCCAAATTACTTTCTGAATACGCAATATCTTCTGGAAATACTATCAAAAATAGTGCTTGGACAATTTTAGAAATCTGGATGCTTAAAAAGATATTGAGAACTTAAATTAAGCCGATTTCCTCTTTTCTGACATAAGTTTTTTAGCTTCTTTTTGAATATCTGAATATTGTGAGTTCAGTTCACTTAGTCCTTTTGGGAAAAGTAAAAAGGTTGGATCAAAATTAAAAAAAACTGCAATTTTTGAAGCCACTTCTAAGCCTATTGGTCGTTTATCGTTCTCAACCGCACTAAGATATTTCTCACTAATTCCAGTGATATCACAAAGCTCTGATTGGGTGACTTGAAAATTCTTACGAAAAGACTTAATAATTTTCCCGGCAGTTTCATCTGTATCTGAAAAAAAAGTTTCAAGATCTTTCATATTTTCTCCTAATCATAATTGTGATCCGAAGTGACTCGTACAACAATTACTGTAACAATCTTATTTTCTACTTTATAAATTATTCGTCCTGAAAAGCTATAGCTACTGGCCCTATATCCTGACCATTTTCGGTCAAGATCGTGATCATTCCAATTTGATTGATTACGTTCTTGTCTCAATAAGTCAGGACCATGCTTTTTCACTTGCTTAATCCAAATACTAATAACTCTTTTATCATCTTCAGTAAGTAGGCCTTGCTTTAATAGCTCTTTTATTTCTTTCTCACATCTAGCTGTAAAGAGAACTTTCCACATTTACCAACTCCATGGTATCTTTTATATTACCTTATCTTTAAAGATAAGTCAATATATGTAACCTAACACATGGTTCATATAAAATTCATATAATTTCAATACGTTACTTAGATTTAAGCTTTTTTTTCTTTCTAAAAAAATGTCTAACTGGAGAATTTGGCAGGACAAGATTATTTTTTCAACAATTTCATAGGGTTTTTAATTCTAATTTTATACTTAAATTGCTCTATCTCAAAAACAAAACCCCAGGTTTTTTGCCTGGGGTTTCATAGATTTTAACCGTAATTCCTGAGCGAAAGAGGGAGAAGCACAAGCTTCTTCCCCTATTTTTTATATTCTAAATTTCTACTAATAGCTTAAATTAAGTCGATAGTTAGCAATGATCGTTCTTTTGATTTCAGCAGCAAGCTCTCTCACGGGTCCTTCCAGCTTTACTTTTTGACCGGCGATATAGGCCTTAATTTGGGCCACCAGTTCTTGGTAAGTCGTATTAAGCTCTTGTGCTAGTTGCTCTAATTTTTTTCTAAAGCGGTAGTCCTTTTCAATTAGGGCCTGAAACTGCTTTTGAAATTCTAGTGAAAGCTCTTTTTTAAGAGTCGTCGTTGTATAAGCATTTTTAATCTCGGCAAAGCCCAAGAAATGCATCAGGTTAAGATAGAAATAGCCAATATCAAACTCATACCACTTGTGTCTAAACGAGCACGATCGTGGATGAGCATGGTGGTTATTGTGATCAAGTTCTCCACAAATAATAAAGTTTAGTGGAGCTAAAAAGCCAATATTACGGCTATTGTCTGTAAAATCATGATTTCTATAACCCCAAGTATGGGCAATGGCATTTACTCCTCCGACTGCAAACAGTGGAGAAATTGAGAAATGTAAAACTGCAAGGATTGAACCCCAAAAAGGACCAACCACAATAATTGAAACCACTGATAAAAGAATAATTCCTAAGAGACTATAGTTCTCATAGAAAAGCTCCATCTTATTAGCTGAGATATTATTTTTAATTCTTATGACTTCAGGGTTTTCTTTGGCCTTAGTATAATCCACCACCCCTAATAAAAAGACTCTCCAAAACCCTTTCTGAACCGGACTATGAGGGTCTTTTTCTTTATCAGAATGGGCGTGGTGATAGATATGAATAGAAACCCAGTCTCTTTTGGCCATGCCAGTTACGGCCCAAAGCCAAGTCTGCATTATCCAATCAATATACTTATTAATGATGACACCTTTGTGGGTGTGAAATCGGTGAAAGGATAGGCTCATCATGGTGATAGTCAGGTGAGCTAAAACTAAATAATAAATGATAACCTTAAGTGAACCATTCTCGGCAAGTACACTGCCATAAAGTCCTTCTGTACCAATGAATGTATTCGTTGAAAAAACAATCCCAATATATGTAAGGATGAGTCCCAGAATTAATGCCATATATGTCTCCGTCTATCTGTTGCATCTTCATTCTATAACGTATTATCGGCCATGTCACATTGACTCTAAAGCACTATAATCTTATTTCACCTTAAATAGCTTTGAAGCCAAGAGCAGCGCATTATTTGCTGATAATATATCTATTTATTTGACTAGAATGGATTGAGTTTGAAAAGCTCTTAATCAAATCTTAATGAATCGGCTTCATGGTATGCCCATCAAAATGAAAGACCACTTCTTTATCATCATATTTGGTTCTAATATTCACCGGACGAGTCCAGACGGCGTGCACATTTCTAAGAGTGTCTGAGGCATAATTCATATCTAAATCGACTCCGTCATGACGATGGGCCAATAAAAGCTCGCCTCTATTTTTATAGTTGGCATCTTCCACTTCAATCATAGGGGATCCAAAGTTAGTTAACTGAATAAGAAGCTTTTGCTTAATGGCCTCGAAATCTTGCTTATCAATTTCATAACGGCCAGTTCTTGGATTGTATTTATAAGTAAAAAGCTGTTGCCTCTCACAAAATTCAGGAGTGAGAAACTCATCAATAAAAGAAATATCGTTTTGAGTACGTCTGAGATCAATAATCTTTTCTCGACCTAGAGCTAATTTTAAGTGCCAGTTATGTTTATC
>CAYGUN010000183.1:5365-6120 GCA_964353025.1 uncultured Bacteriovoracaceae bacterium | reverse complement strand
CCCAAATCTGCGGCTAACTTTCTTCTTTTTTACCAAAAAAACCTAATGCCTTTCACCCTGAGGGCAAAAAACAGAGATGTAGTCCTGCGCCTTCTTTTTAAAAACTGTTGCACGCGAGTAACTTCAAAACTCTTACAAAAAACTTAATTGCTACTTTTTCATCTTCGCTACTGAATAGATCTCTATTTGGAAGTTGTTGAGAATAAGCCAAGTTAGGACCAAGGGAACCAACCTGCAGTGTTTTTAAATGTTCATCGAGCAAAAACTCTAAGCCTTCACTTCCGTGCTTTGATTCTTCATTAAATGTTTTCATTAAAAGCATATGTGTGATTCCTGATGGCATTATCTCTCCTTCAATTAAATACCTAATAATATAGAATTAGGATCTTTGTGGTAGCTTATCCACTTTCTCAATGCTTCAGATTTCAGCGAAAAGGTTCTATTTGTACCTCTGCCATTCTCTACCAGTATATTTTTATTTACGAGGTTTTTCATATGCATTGTTTTGTTTAATCCTTGAGAGGAAACATCTTTAAGGTGAAAAATTTTTGGTAAAATAATTATTTGACCGAGGATTACCTTTTCAGCCTCGGACAATTTATCTATTTCAATATCTACAAATGGATTGAGTTTTGAAAAAAATAGTGAATAAAAATAATTTATTAACTTTTTTAATTCTGATTCACTTGATTCAATTGCTTGAAGTAAGCTTCCTGAAAAAATGTTCAAATATGAAATTTTACCATCGCATATAT
>CAYGUN010000183.1:0-5355 GCA_964353025.1 uncultured Bacteriovoracaceae bacterium | reverse complement strand
CAACTCCGGCAGCACTCTCTAGAGAGCTAATAATATCAAAGAGCTTACTTGCTTTTTGATTATTTGCTAATTTTACTTTTACATATTCTATTGATTCGTCATGAGACAAAGGCTCAACATTGATAATATTAAAGAAATTAAAAAACGGAAGACTTTCATCTATCGTGAAATCAACATGGGTACTAGACCCAACAATTGTAACTTTTCCCGAGTTCTCGATTAGAAAACTTCTAAGCTCTGAAGCGTATTGGATTTTTTGAAATTTAGGTGAGCCAGCTCCGTATGCTCTCTTGGGTGATTTGGAGGGCCCATCATGTTTAAAGTTATATAATTTATCTAAACCATCCCAAATAAGTAAAAACTTGAGTTTCTTATGGTTGTTTCCTATGATTTCGTTCTTGAATTTATGTTTTTTTTCTTCTTGAGATATTCTTGCTTGTAATTGTGTAACAATATTTTTTGCAGATAATTGGTATTCAACAATGATTGGAATCACAGAAAGTTCTTCTGAAATATCTAAAACCTTTTCTCCAAGAAGCGATAAAATCCAGCTTTTCCCTACACCAGATTCACCCTTGAGAAGTAATGGTGCTGGAAGAGTTTTATTACTCTTTTCAAACTTTTTGATGATTAAATCTATTATATATTGAAGTCTTTTAGGAATCATACCAAAAATCCGTGTCGATATATGTATAGTTCCAAAAATTGCATAGTATTTGACTCTGAAAACCCAAATTTGTCCCATCATCTAAAAACTGGATTAAATCGTCGGAGGTCATTTTAGCAAGTAAGTCTGTAGTTTTAGAGCGGTCTAATCCCTTTTTTTGAAGTTCTGTGTTTAGTTCTTCTTCTGACAGATACTTTTTATTCACAAATTGCTCTTTGGCAGCAATTGTTAGTATATGCTCTACTAAATCTTCTTGATTTAAATAATATTTTTTTATTCTATCTTTTAAGTATCGAGGACCTTTGTTACTAGTAAGAACCCTTTTATAGCAAAGCTTTACATCATCGCTTGAAAAACTATTATTTCCACCTCTGTCAATTATATGTTGAACCATGGATTCCGCAAAAATTTGAATATAAAATGGTGAGCAAATTCCTATTTGTTTTTTTACACAATTAGAAAAATCATCTCTATCGATTATTTTAATATCGTTTCCTTCAATTAGTTTTAATATTAAATCCAAACTTTGCTCTGGTGTTAAATATGGAATCTTAAGCCTATCTAGGTCATTTATAGAATGTTCTAAGCCAAGATGTTCAAGCGTGTTAGGTAAATTTACTGACCCTGCTAAAATTATTCTCTTTGTTCTGTTTTCCTTATCTTCTTCTTGTCTTAAAGCCCTTAGCCCTTCAAGAAGGTATTGTGTCTGAATCTTTCTAGATTCTTTTTGTTTGTCGCCCTCTTCAAGTTGGCCGAATTTCCAAATTAATTCAGGAAATTCATCCAGCACAATTGTGACTTGATGTTTAATTTCTCGTAATTCGTTATCAAGCTCTTGTGAGAGAAGCTTTAATTTATCTTGTTGATTTTTATCAAATTTAGGAAACCTGATACTTGGTGTTGTTCCTTCTGGTAAGCCAAACATCGTGGCTGGGTCTATACCACCCTCAAATATTTCAGAAAAAAGATTGCTTGCTCTTTGCAGGAAATCAACGCCATTGTTAGTCAATAATTTCCATCTTTTGCATGTTTGATATAGAGATTTAAGGATTATAAAATAGAACTCATATAAATTTTGTGCTTTTTCTAAGTCTATAAATATAGAATAAAAAACTTTATTACTTTCTTTCTCTTGTCTTAAATACTCTTTTATTACAGAGGTCTTTCCCGTTCTTCTTGGACCGATAAGTAGTACATCATTCTTTATAATTTTATTACGTAATTCAGTAATGCTGTTTTGTCTTCCTTCATAGAAGTCTTCTCCTGATGGAACTCCACCTGCGACAATTTGCATCTAAAACTCCTGTCTAATTATTTAGTATATTTATATTATTCATCGACCTTATTTTCTACTAATATTAGTAGAAAATATATACATATAATAATATAAAATAGTTACTAATAATAGTAATTATTTTTAAAGTATAAATAATTTCAGTATCTTAGATGTAAAATCAGCTATTTGCATCAAGAGATTTTAATAACTTAGCTGGCCATACAGGCATTATTTAACTGTGTTTTGCGCAACGCAGGGCCTTTGCGTATGAGAAAAATAGTCTATAATTCGCATCTTGTCAGACAAATCTCCTTTCCCTAACGCTCTCCTGGGTTATTAATACTTAAATATATAAACACGCCGAAGCAGCAAGATATTGAAAGGAAAAGAAAACCGACGCCCTAATTAGTCATTAAGTTCAGATTCTTTATCTAGCTCAACTTCTTCTATCTCAAAATAAATTTCACCAAAGTGTTGAATGTAGCCTTCATATCTCAGCTTATTACTCTCAGATTTATCAAAAGGCCTGTCGTAGTCTGAAATGTTGTTTTTATTCTCATGTTCAACTTGTTTCATCATTTCATTAATGGCCCAAGGTGGCTGGCTCGTTTTATCAAGTCCACCAAGTAGTGGTCAGATTCTATATATTTATATAGTTACATTTATTATCGGTTTTGGAGGGCTTCATCATTCAATTGCAGGTTCTGCGGAAATTTTTAGTGGTCTTTTTCATTCTCCTTCACCTGATTATGTCGGTTCACTGATATTTTTATCGACAGCTATTTTAGGAAATATAGTCGGTGGTAGTATTTTTGTTGGGGTTTTAAATTACGCTCATATTAAAAAAGCTCAATAACAGTGCGCAAATTAGGCATATTCTTTTTAAAAATATTCTCAAAGCTTTTAAACTAAGTTTCTTAGGTGTAAAGTATGTCTTTTAACATGGAGAAATTTTGACTAATTTAGATTTTTATAAAAAGCATATAAAAACAGATCTTTCATCCGGTTTGGTTGTTTTTCTTATTGCACTCCCATTATGTCTGGGTATCTCTCTCGCTTCAGGTGCTCCCTTGTTTTCAGGGATTATCGCTGGTGTTGTAGGTGGGATTGTTGTTGGTCTTTTTAGTCATTCACAGGTTAATGTGAGTGGCCCTGCTGCAAGTACTGCTCTTGTTGTTTTAACCGGTATAGCGACTCTTGGCTCATATGAATCGGTTCTTCTATCTGTTATTTTTGCGGGAATAGTTCAAATTGTGATGGGATATATTGGAGCTGGAACTATTGCCTATTTTTTTCCTTCATCAATGATTAAGGGCATACTGGCTTCAATTGGTCTCATTCTTATTTTGAAACAAATTCCGCACTCTGTTGGTTATGATATGGTTTTTGAAGGAAGTGAAAGCTTTAACCAAAGCGATGGCCATAATACGATTTCGGAACTTTTCTATATGCTAAAAGGAGTTAGTCCTGGTGTTATTATTATTACGCTCTTGTCTCTCTTGTTAATTATTTTTTGGGATAGGCCAATTCTTAAAGAGAAATATTCATTTTTTCGTTTCTTTCCCTCAGCACTTGCAGCAGTAATATTAAGTGTTGTGATTAATGAACTTATCTATAAAGGGTTGTTTCCAGATCTGATTGTAAATAAGTCGCATCTTGTGAACTTGCCTGTTGCAAGTAGCTTTAGTGAATTTTTTAGTTTTTTTAGCTTTCCTGATTTTACTCAAATTTTAAATAAAGATGTATATATCATAGGATTGAGTATTGCTTTTATTGCTTCTCTTGAATCACTTCTAAGCACAGAAGCCGGGGATAAGCTTGATCCCTATAAGAGGCGCACTTCTACTAATAGAGAACTTAGAGCTCAAGGAATTGGAAATATAGTTACTGGATTTATTGGCGGATTACCGGTTACAGCTGTTATCATTCGAACATCGGCAAATGTCTCTTCTGGAGGCAGAACAAAGCTTTCAACGATTATCCATGGTTTAACTATGTTTTTGTGTGTTCTGTTGATTCCCTCATTTTTAAACAAAATTCCGCTTGCATCTTTATCTGCTGTTTTGTTTGTCGTGGGTTATAAATTGACATCATTTTCACTTTATAAACAAATATATAAATCAGGGGCAAGGCAATTTGTTCCTTTTATAAGCACTATTATTGCGGTTCTTTTTACTGATTTAATTACAGGTATTCTTATTGGTGGAGGAGTGTCTATATTCATTATTCTAAAAGATATCTATAAAACTCCTTATTTTAAAAATGTTCATTTGGAAGACAGTGAAAAAATTAATCTTACTCTTTCTGAGGAAGTGACATTTTTAAACAAGGCTTCAATAATGATGTCACTAGAAAAAGTTGAGGAAAATTCAGTGGTCACAATAGATGCATCAAGGTCTGTAAATATCGATGATGATGTATTAGAAATATTTGAAGAGTTTAAAGAAACATGTAATGCCAGAAATATTACTTTGAACTTTATTAACATTGAACGTTTTCAAAAAAAGTTAAATTAATTTTTCGAACAAGGACAGTTTTAAGAGCGCTTATGAATCAATTAACTAACTGGGAAAAAAACTTTCAAAGCTATCTCTCTAATGTTAACTCATCCGATGCCAGCCATAATTTAGGTCATTTTAAAAGAGTATGGAATGTGGCCCTTTCATTATCTGAAGAAGATAATGATTTACTAGTTATATTAGCAGCTTCTTATTTTCACGATATTGTAAGCTATCCAAAAAATCATCCAGATCGTTCAAAATCCTCAAAACATGCGGCGATTAGGGCAGGTGAGATTTTAAAGCAAATGAATTTTCCAAAAGAAAAAATTCCACATGTGCAACATTGTATAGAAGCACATTCTTTTTCAGCAAATATTATGCCTGAGACTATTGAGGCAAAAATTGTTCAAGATGCAGATAGAATGGAGGCCCTGGGGGCTATTGGTCTTGCTAGAACTTTTTATGTTGCAGGTTTAATGGGGACTGAAGCTCTTTTTAATGATGATGATCTCATGGGAGAGCATCGCGAGTTGGATGATAAAAAATATGCTGTAGATCATTTTCAAACTAAGCTTTTGAAATTACCAGGGACCATGCAAACTCCTAAAGGAAAAATTGAAGCTCAAAGAAGGGCCCAAATCCTTCATGGGTTTTTAAGTGATTTGGCTCGAGAGGTTGACCCTTCTTCTTAAAAATGGATATAATTCTTGAAAAAAAATTATGATATGTATTTCAAACAGGGATTTTTCGTACTTGTAAGTTTATTTTTAGTTAATTGTGGAATCTTTGTTGTTTATAACTCAAATTCTTTAATGAAAGATTTTACTAGAGGCGAAGGCGAATACCTTGAAAATTACAGTAAGCTTGTTGGTAAAAACCAAAGTGTTGTTCTTTGAGATGCTTGTCTATAA
>CAYGUN010000182.1:0-6122 GCA_964353025.1 uncultured Bacteriovoracaceae bacterium | reverse complement strand
AGAACTAAGTACCAAATAGAAAGCAATGCGATGCTTTCTTTATAAAAAAGAAGTGATAAGGCCACGCCCAAAGCGTAGTAAGGAAGCCCACTTATGCCTTGTTTTTCAGAGTCACGATAAAAAGCCCCACCCAGTTTAAAGGCAAATGCATTAAATTTTTGGCTTTTTAAACGCAGCAAATCGCCAAAGAAGCCAACAACAGCAACTCCAAAGGCAATATATGGCCAGACCGACTTATCTTCACTTTGATAATAGGAATAAAGGGCAATAGAACCTGTTCCCATATGCCAAATTTTGCGTGGCAAATGAAGCTGAGAGCGCGACGGCCTTTCTTCTTCTAAAATGTCTGACGTCTCAATCGACTCACTCATAATCCCTCAAACAAAAACTGAGTTGATACTTTAAATATTTTATCAGTTTTCGTCTACGAAAGTTATGTGTTCACAGATGCGTAGCGTTGAGCTGAAATGCTTTAACCTTTACCATTTTATCAGAGATTCCTATAATCAAGAGTGAAAGTAAAAGCCAAGGATAGTATTGAGAAAGAACTTTAATTACCTCGAGGCCAAAGTGGATCAAGATTTAAGTGCAATGGGATCACAATTGAAGCCAATTGGGCGCTCTAAACTTTGGGCCATAGGTGGCGGAAAGGGTGGAGTTGGAAAATCTCTTGTCACTGCCAATACAGCAATTGGCCTTGCTTTGATGGGCTATAAGGTTGTTGCTATTGATCTTGACCTAGGTGGAGCAAATCTTCACACGACTTTAGGCATGTCTATCCCGGATAAGACCTTGTCTGATTATGTGACAAAAAAAGTGAATAACATTGAAGCTCTCATCATCCCTAGTAAAATAAAAAACCTTTCCATCATAAGTGGGGCACAAGATGAACTGGGTATGGCCAATTTAAAACATACTCAGAAGAATAAAATTCTGAATGCTCTACGAGAGATTGATGCTGATTATATTCTGATCGATCTTGGAGCAGGAACAAGTTACAATACTTTAGATTTTTTTATTTCTGCTGATAAAGGAATTCTGATTGTTCTGCCAGAGCCTACTTCCATTGAGAATACTTATCGTTTCATTAAATCTGTTTATTATAGAAGATTAAAGATGATTGAAGAGCTGCTCGATATCCAGCCATTAATTCATCAAGCAATGAATGCAAAAATGACTTCAACTCAAAGCACTCCAACGGATTTGATCCGGAAAGTTTATGAGTTAAACCCTGAGATGGGTGGAAAATTAAAAGCTGAAATTGCAAAGTTCCAACCACGCTTAATCATTAATCAAGCAAGAAGTCAGTCTGATATTGATATTGGTTTTTCCATGAAAAGTATTTGTAAAAGATATTTTGGAATAGAACTTGATTACGTAGGATATCTCGATTACGACTCAACTGTTTGGCAAAGTATAAAGAAAAGAAAGCCTCTTTTAATGGAATTTCCAAACTCCAGGCTAGTTGCTAATTTTGATAAAATCATCCACCGATTGCTGGAGTTCTCTTAATGGATATTGAAGATAAAAACTATTACGAAATATTAGAAATCCCTTTTTCTTGTACCCAAGAAGAAATTCATCAAGCTTATAATCGAGCAAAAAATGCTTATGATGGGGATAGTGCGGCACTTTATTCACTTTTAACCGAGCAAGATTGCCAAAGAATTATTTCTGCCATTGAAGAAGCCTATGCTGTACTGGGTGCTCCCGATAAAAGAATGCAATACGATAAAGCTCGTGGCTTTGATGAAAAAAGAGCAACTGAAGATAAAATGCATAAGTCACACTTAGAAGAAGTTCTCTCTGGGGTTTCAAGCTCTCATGACTCATTAATGAATCATGAAAAAAATCTACAACAGGCCAAGAAAGATCAGGTTCAAAGAGAAGAATTTGAATATAAGGAAAAACCTAAAGAATCCGTCTCTCGTGCAGAAGCTTATTCCAAGTTCGCTCTTATATATGAAAATAATACTGAAATGGATCAAGAGATTGAAAATGCTGTTGAGTATCCAGGACATTTTCTTCAAAAAGTTCGCGAGTACAAGCAAGTCTCAATAGAGAGAATGGCAGAAATGACTAAAGTTTCAAAGACTCATATTAGAAATATTGAGGCCCAAGATATTGACAAGTTGCCAGCTACTGTTTATGTTCGTGGTTTTATCTTTCAATATGCTAAATGCTTAAAACTAAACCCCGATCTTGTTTGTAAGTCTTATCTACAAATTATTAAGCACTTAAGAGAACAAGAAATATAGATTTTCATGAAAAACAATGATGAAATTTTAAGCTTCAAAATTACTGAAGCCGATCAAAGTTTTAAAAGGCTTGATCTCTTTCTTGTTAGTAAGCTTCCAGGTTTAAGTCGAAGTGTTGTTAAAAAACTTCACGAGCAAGGCCATATTCAATCAGAAAATACAAAACTAGAATTAAAAAAAATGCCACCTATTAATACAGTCGTGCTGCTTGAATTACCTGAACCCGAACCAATGGAAGCTCAAGCACAAAACATTCCTTTAGACATCCTGTATGAAGATGAACATTTAATTATTGTTAATAAACCAGCCGGTATGGTGGTACACCCTGCTGCCGGAAATCCTGATGGAACTCTCGTTAATGCTATTCTTTGGCATTGTCCTGATTTAAAAGGAATAGGAAATATTAAACGCCCGGGAATTGTTCACAGGCTTGATAAAGGAACCAGTGGAGTCATGGTTGTGGCAAAGGAACAGAAATGCCATGAAGCTCTAGTTGATATTTTCTCTCGTCATGATATTGAAAGAAGGTATGAGGCCATCGTACTAGGGATTCGAATCTCACCACAGGGAACTATTGAATCAACCATTGGTAGAAATCCTGGCAATCGGCTCAAAATGAAGGCCCAGGTCACTCGAGGGAAAAATGCTATTACCCATTATAAGGTTTTAAATTATTTTAAAAATACTTCTCACCTGGAACTTAAACTTGAAACAGGCAGAACTCATCAAATTAGAGTTCATTTAAGTGAAGTCCTAAATAAACCCATTCTTAATGACCCTGTTTATGGACAATTACAAGAAGAAAAAAAAAGAGTTAACGCTCAAATTTTTAAATTTTACTCAACTTATGAACACCCTTTTTTACATGCAAAGATACTGGGTTTTAAACACCCTATTACTCAAAAAAAATTATACTTTGAACAAGAAATTCCTGAAATATTTGCAAAAACACTGGAGCTTTTAAAAGATGAGTAGACTCATCCTGACTCAAGAAGTACCTGGTGGGCAATTTTTGGTTTTTGATTCTAGGCCAAGTTTTGAATTTGCAAGCATCAAACAAACTCATAGCAATATTGTAGTAAACCCAATATCTGAATTAGTGGAAGCTGATGGTATCGTAACCCAAGACAAAATTATCCTTGCGATCCAAACAGCTGACTGCCTGCCCATTTATCTAAATGGAGCAAATGGCGTTGCTCTCATTCATGCTGGATGGAAGGGATTACATAATAAAATATTAAATTCTAAACTTATCCACAATATTAAGCCACAATATGCCTATATTGGGCCTAGTATCTACCAAGAGAGTTATGAAATTAGTTCAGAATTTTTAACAAACTTTCCTTCAGAGTTTTTTAATCAAACAAATGAAAAGATTACTTTTTCATTACAAAATTATGCTCATCATCAATTAAAAAGTTTTTTCTCCAATATAAAGGTCGAAGAGTCAAAAATCTGTACTTTCAAAGATGATAGATTCCATAGTTATCGGCAAAATAAAACAAAGTCACGTAACTGGAACCTTTTTGTTCCAGATGGCCTTAATATTGACTATAATATTTCTGAATCTTAATTAAGGAGTAAAAAATGAGTCAACAAAGAAATCTTACACTTAACGGGATGACTCTCGCCCATAGTTTGCATCTGCTTGTTGTTATTATAAGCACTGGTGTTTGTGCTTATTTAACTAAATATTTTTTTGATGCTCATTATCCAGTATCTCTTGTAGGAGGTGCTTCTTTTTGCGATCTTTCCAGTTTCTGGAATTGTGATTCAGCAACTTACTCACCTGCTTCAAATTTATTTGGAGTTCCTATCGCTTTTTTTGGATTAGCCGTTAATTTAGTTTATTTAATGGGCAGTATTTTTCCATCGGTTGCAATGGAGAGAACATCTAGTTTTATATCAAAAGTAAATTTCTTAGGATGCTTAGCCCTTTTTGTTTATTCATTAATTGCCTTAGGTGCACTATGCCCACTTTGTACCCTTTATTATGTTCTCTCTGGTACTACTTTTTTTCTCTTTCTCACTAATGGAGTAGAATCCATGTTTCCTGAAGTCAAAACATTTAGTCTCTGGAGTGCAATCATTCTCTTGGGTTCTGCAGGTGTTTATCAATACTCACAAGCGAAAGAGAAAAAGCAAATCATTGTTAATAAAAAGATTATTGAACAATTCTTTGATCTTCCGAATTTAGGTGACCCGAGCTTCGAATCTCCTTATAAACTGGCCAAAGCAACGGATGTTTTTGCAGATGCCCCTATTAGAGTCTCCATCTTCTCTGATTTTCAATGCCCATTCTGTAAAACATTAAATGAGCAGTTTCATAAACTAGAACGAATGTATGAAGGAAAAATAAACGTCAATTATTATTTCTTCCCTCTGGATTCAGAATGTAATAGTGAAGTAAAGCGCGCCGTCCATCCTATGGCCTGTAAAGCAGCTTATCTCGCAGCATGTGATGCGACAAAATTTAAGACTATTCATGATACCATTTTTGAAAATCAAGAAAAACTTAGTCTGCAATTTCTTACCGACCTAGAAAAAGAGCAAGGCCTCAGCGGGTGTTTTGATAAAAAAGAAAACAAGGATATGGTGGCCAAACTTTTAGCAGAAGGTCCTAAGTTTAATCTGCGTTCAACTCCCACTTTGATTATTAATGGAGTCAAAATTGAAGGCTCGCTTAAGATTAAACAATATATGGCACTGTTTGATGAAATAATGAAAAGAAAACAACTGCAAAAATGAGCTTTATAGAGACTCATTGCCATCTAGATTACTTAAAACAACTCCCAATGGACGAGATCATTAAAAAATCTCACGAAGCGGGAGTTGAAAAAATTATTACTATTTCGGTTGAGCCCGATAATCTGCAATCAGTCATTGATATCGCAAATAGTAATGAGCATGTTTATTGCACTCAAGGTATTCATCCTCACGATGCTAAACTTGCCAGTGATGAAATTCTCAAGACGATTAGAGAAAATACTCTCAAAGAAAAAAAAATTGTGGCCATCGGTGAAATTGGACTGGACTACCATTATAATAATTCCCCTCAAGACGTACAAAAAGAATATTTTATCAAACAACTTGAATTGGCCATTGAGCTTAATAAACCCATCGTTGTTCACACCAGAGATGCAGATGAAGATACCATTGAAATTCTTAAAACCTATGCACCTAGGTTAAAAAGAAAAGGTGTTGTTCATAGTTTCACCTCTGGGCCAGAGCTTGCTCAAGCGGCCCTCGATTTGGGTTTTTATATTGGCTTTAACGGAATTATTACTTTTAAAAATGCTGAGAATGTCCGTAATATTGTGCGAATGACACCAGTTGAGAGAATCTTAGTTGAAACCGATTCTCCTTTTTTAACACCAGTTCCACATAGGGGTAAAGAAAATGCTCCTTTTTACCTTCCTCATATCGCTGATAAAATTTGTGAAATTAAACAAATGAATTTAGAGAGTTTCAAAAAACAAGTCTTTCAAAACTCTCTGGATTTATTTTTTACTTAATTGAATTTACTTCACCAGTTAATTTCTTCATTAATTTATCTGAAGTAAGTAGATTCGCACTCATTCCTTCGAAAGCATTAACTATTGCAGTGGCCGCTGCATTTGTCCCAGCAACCGAAGTATCTGGCATACGACCGAGCGTAGAGAGAGCTGATTTGAATTCTTTAGTGAAGGCAAAAATATCATTATTTCTTTCTACATAATTTGTTCCTACGTACTGCTTGTTATTAAAGATTCTTTCTTTATGATTAGGGTGGGAGCTAAACATTTTCTCCAACGCCGCAGGATTACTTGGTGACTTGCGTGAGAATGTTTCAAACATATTGGCAATCCCTGTTGGATTATAACC
>CAYGUN010000181.1:0-6146 GCA_964353025.1 uncultured Bacteriovoracaceae bacterium | reverse complement strand
CCTGTTGAGCAGAAATTGAGAGTTCATTAAACAAAGTTCTAATGGCCCTTAATCTTAGGCCACTCATAAACTGCAAGTTCTGATGGTCTTCTACTCCATAGAAAACTTGAAATTCTAAGGCCAGAGGAGAATTGACCAGCCTGATCTGGATATTTTTACTCTTACTAAAAAAAGTTACAATCTCTTTGAGCAAGGATTTTAAATGAACTTCATAAGGAACGAGGGGAATTTCTTTTGCAACAGCAGTTGCCTCTTTTGTTGCAATAACGATTTCATCTTCAAAGATTTTTTCCTGTGCCTGTATAGAAGAGATCGTTAATAAAAGTAAGAATAAAAGAACACGCTTCATTAGTTTAACCTCAGTGGAGGTAAGACTAGCTAAGATTGAAATTGCTGTAAAGCATAAATGCAAAAAATGAACACAAAAAAAGCTTCAAGATTTCCCCCCTACGAGTTCTTAGAAATCTTGAAGCTGTATAACTCTCTCTCAACTCAAATAAAGGACCACTTTTTCGAGTAAAGCTAATATGAAACTTTTTCTTAGCTTTTTAAAACTGCACCGTTCTAATGTAAGAAACTGTTAGCTCTTTCCTCCAAAGGGATGAAATTATTACATAGGAAGGGAAAAGGTTCTAATATTGAGGTCTAATTAGCTATAATTGCCCCACTTACGAGGAGGCTTGTTATTAGTTTTTTTTGCTGCATCATCATTTTAATGTCCACTCATGTGTTTGCAAAATGTAACAAAAGCTTTCAGCAAAAAGTATCACTAACAAAACAAACTCGGAATAGAGTTTTGAATTCGGCCAAGTTCTATCTTAACTTCTATGAACATGCAGATTCTCACCTGTCTTTTATTTTTATTGAAGATAATTTTGATATAATAAAAATTGGGAAACAAGAGTTACAAGAAATAATTAATAATCTTACCCATAATTCCTTTTATGCTTCAGATAAGGAATTAAAAAAAATCCTCACTCTCGTTCCTAATTATCACCAATATATTATTGCCCCTGATGCCTACTTCTCTCCTCAATATACAAGTGAACTTCAATACACAGTCAGAGACTTAAAGCATGAGTTAGAAAAATTATTTGAAAAGAAAACTATTATGGAAGACTCCCATGTCAGATGGAGTTATGTTGATAATATAGAAAAAGAAATTCAAAAGCTAAAAAAGAAGCTTAATGCTTTTGAAGCTATGCTGGCCAGAACCTAATCCCAACCAAACATAATCGTTTCATCATCATCTGCTCCATTCGTATCAGTCTTAGGCTCGTACCACGTGGCAAATCGGTCAGATGATTCAAAGCGAGTTCCCGCCACTTGATCAGCGGCCAAATAGCCTTTATAGGGCGAATTTATATCAGTACCTGTTCTAGTAAGGTCTAAAGTAGAGCTTCCCCCTCCAGGAGGATATATAGTAATAGTGGCCGCTTTATTAGAGGCAAATGCCACCCATTCAGTCTGAACGTTTGTCGCATATTTTTTTCGCATCATGGTTGTGGGTAAATAACTAGCGGCACAATTACCATTAGCATCAGCATAAGAATTTGCCACCACAGGACTGCTTGCAATGATCCTTGTCGCGTTAGCTTGAAAAAGACTACTTGTTCCCGTCGCATTGATGGTAAAACTCGCACCAGCAGTAAGTGTGTTTGAGACTATAGTTGTGTTTGAGTGATAAATAGAAAAGGCATTACCTGAAGTTCCAGAAGTTAATCGACCAGAAGATGAAGGCACACCAATTAAATCATTGGCAGGAGGTAGTAAAGGTTTCGGGTCCACTGTATTTGTGCCTCCCCCAATTGCCATAGTGTAGGCCACAATATATCCATCTGAAACTACTTCGTAAGATCCGTAAGGAGCAATTGAAAAGGTATGATTACCACCCACTGATAGACTTTGAGATTGGATAGTCGATCCATTTTGCTTAATTTCAACAAATGAGTTTTCAAAAGCATAGACCATAATAATATTTGGTGCTGTTCTAATTGCATTGGTTAAAAAATTCTTTCCTGCCCAAGCTGCTGGAGACCACACAATATTCGCCTTATTTGTATTTCCTCCAGAACCACGTCGACCGGCCACAAAAATTCGTCCAGTACCATCCACTACATCAAACTGGGAACTCGCAAAAGCATACACATCGCCTTTATTTAATGTGGCCACGACTGCGCCACCGTTAATACTGATATCATTGGCATCATCCATTGAAACAACCGCAGAGGCAGTCGCCCCACCAGTATTAATTGCTTTAAAAGCATTAGGATCAAAGAAAGGATCATTGATGAGGGTTTCATCCACATGAACAGTAGACCAGGTAGACCAAGCACCATTAAAGCCTCTTACTCTAAAATCATAACTCGTATTATCAGTAAGCCCTGTAATTATTTCGTTTGTATCTGTCGTCACCCCATCGTTCCAATTTAACCATATACCGGAAGACGTTTCTTTGTAATTAATCTCATAATCAGTAACCGCTGTCCCATTATCGTTCGGCTCGGTCCAAGAAATTTCAATTTGATCATAACTTTTTGAAGCCGTGGCCAGGTTCAAAACTTGAGTGGGGGCCATAAAGATAGTCCAACTCGCACTGGCACTAATACCACTAATATTTCCTGCGTTGTCAGTTGCTCTTAGTAGTAAATAGTAGTTTGTTACAGGAGCAAGGAGAATGCCAGATAGGAACTGATAGGTTGTTGCTGTTGCAATATCAATCCAGCCACCTCCAGTAATAATATTGGCATCACTGGTGGTTGTTGAAATAGCAATATCATAATTGAGTAAGCCAGCTGGCCCATTATCAGTAATACCTGTCCAACTTCCTGTATCACTGTAATATTGAGTCGCGTCCCCTCCAAGTGTAATAACTCCAGGAGTTGTCGGCGCCTGATCATCATGGATAATGCTATCACTAACACAGTTTGATTCATTTAAAGCAGCATCTCGAAATTTGATATAAACATTGGCCGTCGTATTGAGATTCGTAATTGTAAAGGCCTTAGTTGTATTATAGGTTTCCCATACTCCACCAGCTGAGCAACCAGCAGTTTCTGTAATATACATTTCAGTAGCACCGGTGGCACTAATAGTAAGTGTCACTCCTGCAACTGTCGCATAGACGGCACTTGAATCAATATCAATAGACCCTAAAGTAGGCCCTTGGGTATCAAGGGTATAACCAAGAAAAAGATCGATACAATTCGATGCATTTCCTGCAGTATCAACTAAAGTTCCATAAAAGGTCAAGGCCCCATCATTACTTCCATCCGTTGCAAGGGCCACATTACTAATAGTAAAACTGCCACTAGCAATAGTGGCGCTCCCTACTTGATTAATGGCCTGGCAAGTATTGTCGTTAAGATAAACTTTTCCACTTCCACCATCTTCTCCTGCAATTCCTGTCGCACTAAACTCTGGCGTATTATCAAAAGTTGTTGCTCCATTTGTTGGAGTCGCAATTGTCCAACCTGTTGGATCAACCGGAGGTGTTGTATCTGGAGGTGTCCAACCAGGACTTGCAGTGAATGTTCCTGTTAAACCAGCAGCGTCGATTGCACGCACCAGAGTGTAATAGGTTGTTGAATCATTTAAACTTAGCCCACCTGTTATTTTAGCACTGGTGACGTTTCCAACATCAGTCCAATTTCCACCAGCGACAATATTAGCGTCACTAGTTGTCGTTGATACAGCAATTTCATAAGAGGCGATTCCTGCATCTCCATTATCAGTGGCTGCGGCCCAAGTCGTTGTATCACTATCTGTGGCATTAGCATCCCCCGTGGTCACTAATCCTGTTGGTGCATTAGGAACTTGATTATCAACAATATGAGTGACTCCCGTATCATAACAATCAGAAAAAATTCCACCTAAAGAATTATAAGTGGCCTTAACCCAAACGTTATAAGCGCCGTCTGGTAAAAAGCCTCCACCATAAACAGTTGGATCTGCCGTATAGAGTCCACTTGCATAGGAGATACTACAAGTTGCATCTAAAAATAATTCTAAATTATCTGTTGCGGGCAATGTTCCACTAACCTGAAAATTGGGTGAGTTCACTTGACCAGGTGATGTGGAAAGATTGATCATGGCGAAACCAGGCATAGGAGGAAGTCCAGGTACAGGATCAAAAGCATTGGCAGGAAGTGCATTATTAGGCGCAACATTGGCCCCGCAGCCAACTAGGAAGATCATCATAAATGTGATTATTAAAACTCTTTCCATTTCACCCAATCTCAAATGCTTAATTATTTTTTGTTGTTCTTAATTATGGCCCCTTTACCACTTTGTTTAGTTCCTTCTATGTATTTCTAGGTGCTTAGCTAATTTTATTAAGCAATCTTAACCACTGATATGGCCCACTAACTAGTCAAATTCATTAAGTTTTTTCATGTTTTCTTTACAATACTCCTTAAGGCCTAAGTGCCTAAAAATTGATTCCAATGGAAGCCCCGTATTGTTCCATTGCCACATTCCCCGAAAGACGGCTTGCATCTTCAAAGTCCACTTTTAGATTCGTATAAAAGAACTTTAAAATAATGGCACTCTTATAGGCGTAAACTGGGAATCTCTGCTTACCACCGAAAAAGGGAATTCTTAATTTTAGACCGGCGGTAAATTCTCTTCTGTTACCGTTATCAGTAAAAAGAGGAATTTTAAAAAAAGTATTAATCTGCATAAAAGCATCACTACCAAAGGCGAGCCACTCCAATTCAGGATAGACTTGCCAACCCACTAGATCTTGAAAACCAAAGGCATCTCCTTCTACATAGGTTGTGGTATAAAATCTTTCAGCATTGAGTTTTAATAAAAAATATTCACTAAAAGCAGGTAGGACAAATCCAAAGTCTAGAAGTCCTGTCAGAATTTTAATTTGTCTTGTTTTGTCTTCTGGGCGTTTTATTTTAAAGCCGGTGTAGTTAGCTGAAGCTGCAATGTCTAACCAAGGAGGGAACAAATAATATTGATAGATCACTTCCCCCCAATCTGATCTTTGCTCTACAGTGGTCTCTCCTACCCCTTGCAGAAATTCATAATAATCAGTTGTCACTTCGCCGTAATTAAATTCCATTCTCCAACGAGATGGGGTTCTTGCTGCAAATGAGTTCTGAAAAATAAAGAAAATAACTAGTAAAACAAACTTCATCTAAGTTTATTTTACCATCTCGCACGTTTAAAAATAGAGAGCAAAAGCTTTACCCTACTGTTTTACTTACAAGCAAAACAGTAGGAAGTTAAAGAAAACTAAACTCGTAGGCAAAAATTACCGACCCACTATATGGGACAGGATAATCTAAAGATTTCAAATACTTGAGAGCTTTACTTTTCCTGAGGGGTTAATTTTTTGTCAACAAGGATTAGAACTAACATTAGTTCTATGACTGCTGTGCGATCACTCAAAGGTCACAATCGAATGATTGAGGAAACGAGTGGAAGGCTAAGCAGCGGTGAAAGAATCACAAAAGCCGGTGACGACGCCGCCGGGCTATCTATTTCTCAAAAAATGAAAGCTGACATTTTTGGTAAAAGACAAGCGCTTCGCAATTCAAACGATGCTGTAAGTATTGTTCAAGTGGCAGAAGGGGCCCTTAATGAACTCTCTAGTATGGTTATACGCATGAGAGAGCTCTCTATCCAATCCCTCACGGATACAGTTTCTGATGAACAACGGGGTTATCTTGATATGGAAACCCAGCAATTAATAAAAGAAGTACGTAGAATTTCTGAAACAACTAAGTTTAATTCCAATAATCTTCTCATTGGGGAAGACAAGCACCTAGACATCCAAGTTGATACGAATGCAGCATCCCAAGATCGGATATCAGTTGACCTATCCAATCTGGCCCAAACCCCGCTCGCGTTAGGTATTTATGATGTCAGGATAGATTCAAGGCCCCAGGCCAAGCTTTCTCTAGACAAACTCGATTATGCGCTCGAACAGATCAGTAGTTCCAGGGCAGAACTTGGGGCCTTGCAATCTCGCTTTGAATCCACCGCCAACAACTTACGAGTGGTCGATGAAAATCTCGCATCCTCCAACTCACGCATTCGAGACGCTGACTATGCCTATGAGACATCTCAAATGGTCTCTAGTAAATTGAAACAAGAAACTGCGACGACGGCCCTTCATCAGGCGAATAATA
>CAYGUN010000180.1:0-6166 GCA_964353025.1 uncultured Bacteriovoracaceae bacterium | reverse complement strand
TTATAGGCCTTAGCGCGATTAATCCTTTTCCATGAGTAAGTCAGAGGCGTGGACTTAATTTCTGACTCTTCATAGAAGCTTAAACGTATTTCATCATCAGGCCCCTCGAGAGTAGTTGGTTTTAATATTTCATTGGCCTCTATTTCAAAATAAAAATAATCACTCCAAACTTCCTCTGCTATCTTTTCGTTTAGACTTCTTACCCTCCAACGATAACTTCCAGGGTTAAGGTTTTTATGAATATAAAAATTATCATTTACAACTTTTGAAATTTTCTCACTTGGATTGGAAATTTGAATCTCATAAGCTTTGACTTTTTGGCTACTCCACTTAAACAAAAGTTCAGACTCTTCAGGTTTTTGAAAGCTTAACATCGAACGGTTCTCAGGAGTTAAAAGCAACACTGGTGCAATTTCAAGCAATCTAAAACTACTTAGCATACTGCTGGTTTCATTTTGTGTGACTCTCCAGTAATAGCTTCCTTTGGTGAGTCCATTGACCGTTAAAAAATTCGTGGCCTTTTGAGTATGGATGATTTCACTAAATTTACGGTCACGGGCCAATTCAAAAAGAACCTCACCTGGTGCCTTCCAAGTGAAACGCAGACTTTGTAAATTCTTATAGTAAAACTCACTGCCTGACTTAGGAAAATCTAATTCCAGTTGAACCTTTTCTTTTTCTATCACTTTTGTTGTAGCATCAACTTTGGCAAACTCATCTTTCTGCAATTTTGTTATCTCCCCATCCATGGCAAGTTCCAGGTCCCCTGCAATAACACTAATTTTACTAATAGAGTTTTGGGTAAGGATTTGAACATCAGCATTTTGAGAATTAAACTCAATATTCTTATTACCTAATAGAAAATTAGCATTGGAGTTTTGCTTGGTGAGCTTAAAATGCAAAAGTCCATCTTCTAATTTAATTTCCGCATTTTTATTGGTCTTAGTTATTTTAAATAATGTATTTTCAGAAATAGCAAACTCACCACCTTGAACAAACAAAATATCGGCTGAAGAATTTTCATCCGTAAAAATAAGATCATCTTGAGCGAGATTTTTCCCTTTTAAAACTTCAATCCATGCAAGAGAGTCAAAACTTTTGTGTCGCACAACTTGATTTTGATTAGAAAGGTAGGCCAGAGTTTCAAAGTCAGAAGCAATATTTTGAGCGTACGGGACAAAGAAAAATTGATGCCCACTTATAATGGCCACAATCAGCATCAGCTGAAACAATGCCGCATCAAAATACTTATATCTCATCCACGCCTCAAGTAAGTTAAAAAACTCACTTTCATAGAGTTGAAAACATAGTCATTTCAACCCTTTTGTCCTATTCTTATTGTAAGAAAAAGGATCATTTCTTGATACCAAGCAAGGATTACAGCTTTGGAACAAAATAAGACGAGAACAGTCAGTCTTCCGCTGAAACTTAAGCTTATATTGCTTTTCAGTGTCTTGCTTGCAAGTTCATTAAGCTTTTACGTTTATTTTGCTACTAACCTCTTCAATCAAGACAAAACGGCTTATATTTTTGAAAGTGGACTCTCTCATGTAGAGTCCTTATCTCAAAGAGTTGATTCAATTATTCACAACTCGGCTGCAACCTTAAGGCTACTGGGACAATTTGCAGCAAATCCAAATCAGCTTGATAGCAATTTCAAGAAACAGGGTAATTTGGTCAGTTTTCAAGCTTTCCAAAACCAAGATGGATTTTACCAAGAGCTTCAAGCTGTTTACTCCCAAAATGAACTTCTTTTTTATAAAAGCAAGGTCTCAGATATTAAGGCCCTGCAAAAGCAATTCCCCATCGATTTTGAACTGATCAAATCAAGAGAAGTTTATCTTAAAAGCTTTTTTGACTATGCTATCCCTCATCTCCTGCTTGGTGTTTCAGATGGGGACAAAGTTTATATTGGAAGAATTCTTGTTACTGAAATTGGACAAGCTTTTAGTAGCAGTAAAATTTATCACTCATACCTGCTTAGTTCATCTGGAGAATTACTCTTTAGTGGACAAGATAAACTTACAAAAAAAGAAGTTACCAAAGAGAGTTTTCTGCTTAAAATCTTGGCCCAGGATATGGTTTCAGGAGTGAAGGAAATTACCAGACAAGAGCAAGAGTACTTGCTGGCCTTTAAAAAAAATGAAAGATTTGGAGTCAATGTTTTTGCAGAAATTTCCAAAGAGAAGGCCTTCTATGCTGCTAAATACCTAGAGCGAAAATCTGTTTGGTTTGGTGTTTTCTTATTAAGTATTGTTATCATGATTGCTATTTTATTTTCTCGCAGACTTACTCAAAATATTGAAAAACTCTTTGAGGCCACACGGGAGATTTCTGAAGGAAAATTTGAAACTCAAGTTGTGATTAAATCTCATGATGAAATAGGAGTTCTAAGTGATTCTTTTAATTTCATGGCAAAAAAGATTGTTCATTATATTGAACAAATGAAAGAGAAGGCACGTATTGAAAATGAGATCGCAGTTGCAAAATTAGTACAAGATTCTTTTTTTCCGGCCAATGATATTAGTGGCCAGAAATTAGAAATAGCAGCTTTTTATACTCCGGCCAGTGAGTGTGGTGGAGACTGGTGGGGACATATTACTCATGGGAATAAATCTATTATCGGCATTATTGATGCTACAGGGCATGGAGTTCCGGCGGCACTACTTACGGCCACTGCCAATTGCTGCTTTGAAAATTTAAAAACAATTGTAAAACAAGATGCCAGTTATTTATCAGAACCTGCGAAGATACTTCAGTTTATGAACCAAGCAGTCTGTGGGGTTGGTTCAGAAATCTTAATGACTGCTTTTATCGCCATTATTGATCACAACACAAATACACTCACCTATTCAAATGCTTCCCATAACCCTCCCTTTCACTTTGTCGCAGGCCCTGGCGAAGTAAGCAAAGAGAATTTTAAACCACTAATGGAAGCTAACTCCAATAGGTTAGGCCATGAGCAAGAGGCCACTTTTGGTCAAGCCATCGTTGAAATTGCTCCTAATGATGCTATAATTTTTTTCACGGATGGAATTACAGAGGGTTTAAATAATGAAGACAAGCAATGGGGTCCCAGACGTTTTATTAAATCTTTAATGGCCAATATCAACTTGAGTGCCAAAGAAGCCAAAGATAATATTATGAAAGAAGCATTTGAATTTTATGATAATCGCAAAAATGACGATGATATTACTCTAGTTATTGCGAAGGTAAAGTAATGCATAAAGAAATTGAAATTGCCATTGTACTCAAAGATAGCACTCTGGCCCAAGAGATCGCTGATATTGCGGCCCAAAATTCCACGGTAAAAATTGTTGAATATGATAAAGGACCTCTCCCTAATTATATTATCACTGATATTTCTCAAATCAAAAAAATTGATGAGCCTATTTTATTAGAGCATGGTGAAAAAATTATCCTCCTTTCTGATAAAAGCGATGAGGAAAATATCTCAACCTATCTCGAGCACTACCCCATTAATCATCTTATTGGCACAACTGGAAACAACGTCTCTCATGAAATAGACATTGTTTTAAAAAAACTATGTTCAATAAACATTTGGGGACTTAAACCCTATTTTCCTGATAGCACTCGTATCATCCAACAAGGGATTGAAAATACTCATGATCTGGATAATATCGTCACAAAGAATCTGTCTCAACTTAATCTTGAACAGTATTTTGATAGCCCTATTGATTATTTAAAACTTATCGCAAATGAACTGCTCACCAATGCTCTCTATAATGGAATTGCCCACAGAGACTCTCTCAACCCAAGAAAAGAAATTTCAAGGAAAGAAGATGTGTTCTTAAAAGGTAGTGAGCTTATTCTTTTTAGCTGTGGCGCTAATGCAAGTGCCATTGGGATCTCTGTCCAGGACTCTTTTGGAAAACTAGACCGTACCAAAGTAGTAGCAGGACTAGTTCGAGGATTCAAAGAGAAAAAGGCATTAGATAAACAAGGTGGTGCGGGCCTTGGTTTTTATGTCATTTATAATCATTGTAATCAATTAATCATAAATGTTAAAAGAAACTCCAGAACAGAAGTTATTGCTCTGATTGATCATAATCGTCGCTATAAAAAATATAAAGAAAGAATAACTTCATTTCATTTTTATGAAGAGGTGAACAAGTGAACAAAAATTTAGAAATTGGTCTTAATGTTGTAGGAAAAAAAGTGATTGTCGATCTAAAAGGAAGTATCGATGAAGATTCCGATTTTACAGAAATCGAGAAAATTCAAGTTGAGCACTACTCTTTTAATTTCGAAAATGTCACCATGATTAATTCTTGTGGGATTAGAGATTGGATACGCTTTATTGAAAAGCTGCCTGATTCGGCCACGATCTCCTATCTTAAATGTCCACAAATTATTATTGAACAAATCAATATGGTTCATGGCTTTATTCGTAAAGGGGCCAGTATTGAATCCTTTTATGCTCCTTACTATGATGAAGAAAGTGATACCGAACACAAAATCCTTTTAAATTCTGCCGATATTAAAGATGGTAAGGCCCCTACGATAAAATCACCAGACAGTGGAAAAGAAATGGAGTTTGATGCCATTGAAGAACAGTATTTTAGCTTTTTAAAAAAGTAGGTTTAAATGTCTGAAAGTAAAATAGATTATACCCTCTTCGACAATGCATTTGAACCCGTTCTGGTCTTAAATAAAAAGTCTGAAATTATTTATCATAATCACTCACTGGTTACTTTCTCAAAATCTCCACCTCGTGTATTAAAAAAAATATCCAAACTAGATGAGTTAATTGAAAGTAATAAAATTCCTTTTGTAAAACTATTGGCCATGTCGCAAAAAGAAAACAAATCAATCGTTAGTGAGGAAGGAGTTATCTCTTTTAAGAATAACCCGGCCACTCACTATACTTTTGTGCTTAAGTTTTACCCCTCGGGAGAGAATACTATTATCTTCTTTAATGACTTAAGTGTTGAAAGAAACCTTTTTGATAAATATAAAGGGCAACTAGAAGAATTAAAATCCACTCACTCTCAAATTGTCCAAGCAGATAAGCTTGCCACTCTAGGGGAGCTCACGGCGGGTATTTCTCATGAAATCAATAACCCACTTACGATTGCATCAGGAAATACTGAGATCATCCAAATGATCATTGAAAACGATAGTGTACAAGAACAACAAGAGACTCTTATGACGGCCATAACTGACGTGAAGGATTCTCTTGAGAGAATTCATCTTATCGTTAATAACATGAGAAGTTTCTTACATAAAAGTGAAGATAAAAAAGAATATTGCTCTTTGGCCGAAGTGATCCAAAGTGCGAAAGAGTTGGTTATCCCCTCTTTTAATTCTCATCAAGTTATTCTTGAATCCAGTATGCCAAGTGAAGATATTATTGGCCTTATTAATAAAGTCAAAATTGAACAAGTTCTTATTAATCTTTGCAAAAATGCCTTAGATGCGCTTGTGACAGAGAGAACACCATCTCCCAAAGTTAAGATCACTCTCCATCGCAACCCAAGCGAGAACTTTGTCTATATTGATGTCAGTGATAATGGCCCAGGTATCCCAGAAGAATTGCACGAAGATATTTTCTCGCCTTTTTTCACTACTAAAGAAGTAGGAGAAGGAACAGGGCTTGGACTCTCTATTTGTTCTAAAATTATTGAGTCTCATCAAGGGGTCTTAACCCTTAAAACAAAAAAAGGTGAAGGTGCCCAGTTTTCAATAAAATTGCCTATCATTGAAGTTAGCAGTTATTCCCATAGTGAATATATGCAAGCTCAAACAAGTGGAACTGGGAAAAAAATATTAGTGATTGATAATGAAGTTCAAATCTTAAATATTCTTAATACTTTTTTAGAAGAAGAAGGACATACCTTTATTGGTTCTACTAATGGTCATGAGGCCCTGCGCTTTCTTAATAATATGAATATTGACCTCATCATCACAGACTACACCATGCCTAAGATGAATGGCAGTGAGTTTTCTAAATTAGTGCGTGAAAATGGTATCACCTGTCCTATCTATTATCTGACCAGTAAGAAAAATATTCATCATTTTAATGATGATAAAGATAAATACGGAGTTGAAGGGCTTATTCTAAAACCTTTTTCAAAAGATGAGATTATAAAAACAATACGTCTGGCCTTAGGAGATAAAAACGAGTGAGCCCCAAGCCTACAAA
>CAYGUN010000179.1:0-6224 GCA_964353025.1 uncultured Bacteriovoracaceae bacterium | reverse complement strand
ATCCTAGAGGATTTGATATATATAATTCTTTGTTCTTTAGGGCTTTTTTAATTTCTTCAATGGATTTGATATTTGGTTTTTTTAGAATAAACCTCGTAATCGTACCAGTATATTCAGGGTAGATATCAATCTCTCCACCTTCCAAGGCTTCTGCCAGAATACCAGTCCCTGCCATCCCAAATTTTCTTTCGACATCAAGTTCATCAGCATCTTCAATCGTTTGAGCAATAATTTCTGCCAATATATAGGATTCAGTGAAATTTTTAGATCCAATAACAATTTTCTCTTTTGCTTGAATTGAAAATGAAAGGAGAGTTATAATTAAAAACTTCATGAATCTCTTAACTCCTGAACGAGGTCATGTGAGAGTTGAGAGCGAATAAATTTTGTGACAAATTCAGACTTTGGATTTCTTGAAAGCTCAGTAAAAGCTCCATGTTGAATAACTTGACCCTGATCAAGTAGAGTAATGGTGTGACCAAAAAAAGCACCTTCATTCATGTCATGGGTAACAAAAAAGACGGTTTTTTTTAGCTTGTTAAAAATTTCTTTTAACTCTATTTGAAGGTCTGCTCTTACTATAGGATCTAAGGCCCCAAGAGGTTCATCCATTAGAATTATTTCTGGTTCTCGAATAAGTGCTCGCATGAGGCCCACTCGCTGCCTTTGGCCTCCACTTAGTTGAGTTGGGTATTTATCCAATATATAAGGCTCAAGATGAACTAATTCAGTAAGTTCTTTAATCTTCGTCTCTGTATAGTCTTTTTTAAAATTTAAGTTTTTAATGGCCAGTAAAATATTTTGTTTGCAGGTTAGATGAGGGAATAGTCCTCCCTCCTGAATAACGTAGCCAAGTTTGTTGAGATAATTTTGATTTGTAATGAGAATCTCTCCATTAATAGAAATGCTACCTTCTGTCGGTTCAATGAGTCCCGCCAAAAGTTTAAGTAGGGTTGTTTTTCCTGAACCACTAGACCCGATAAACACATGGGTTTTGTTAGGTTCAAACTCAAGATTAATATCTCTTAGAACGGTTTTGGTTTGATAGTTTTTAGTTACTTTCTTAAATATGATCATAAAATTAAAAAAAAAGGCCCTCATTCGAGGGCCTAAGTGTGTATGTGGATTATTTAATTTTCCAGTAATATTCTGTCACGAGTCGTTTCTCGAATGGAAATGGAATGTCCTCAGCAAGTGGCTCTGAAGAGATTTTACCAATTTCGCCTTCACCTTTCTTATCTGCCGTTAAATAAGCAGGGATAGTCGATAAACGAGGTCTTGCCTTGGCTTGAAGGTAGTTTCCTGATTTGAATGCTTTTTCAGTTAAAGTCACTTCGTCACCAACTGTAACAAACTGACTTGGAGAAGTTGCTTTCTTTCCATTAAGTCTTACGTGACCATGAATAACCATTTGTCTGGCAGCAATGATTGATGGGGCCCAGTTAAGACGGAAAATAATATTGTCTAGTCTTCTCTCTAGAGTAATAACTAAACTATCAACCCATGCTCTTGAAGTATCTTTTTTACACTTCTTAACTAGATTAACTAATTGCTTTTCTCTAATTCCGTAGTGAAACATCACTTTCTGCTTTTCCATTAAACGAATGGTATAGTCAGAAAGCTTCTTTCTTTTCATCCCATGAACACCTGGTCCATAAGGTTTACGTTCAAGAGCACCGGCCTTACCTAGACCTGGAAGCTCAACACCTAAACGCCTTTGAATTTTAAAAGCGTTTCTTCCCATAGTAATTTTTGCCATAACAATTCTCCTTAAATGAATTGATTATGAGATTTCAAGGACAAAAACGTGCGTGTGATATTCACATAAGATTCGCCGAATTTGATGCTTTAACATCTCTGTGACAGGAAGCTGTTTCCGGGCCTGTCTCCCCGTTTTTTTAAGTAAATCTTTATAACGCGCTAATAAGAAAAGGGCAAGAAGATTGTCTACAAAGGTGGGCCTTAAAATATCCTCTTAAGTGATTTAATATCAATAGGTTAGACTATAATTGGCTACTGGAGTGCAAATATGAAATCTCTTCTTCACTTAGGGCCCGTGAGAATACTCTAACTTCGTCAATACTACCTTCAAAGTTTTGTCCCGAGCTTCCATCAGCCGAATCAGAGCCTATGGTTGAGCCGATACCGCCATTATCACTATGATAAGCAACGGAAGAGAATGTTGTTGTTCGTTCTACTACTTTTTCACCATTAAAGAAGAGCTTGGCCTTAGAGTTTTCAAAGCTAAATGCCACATGGTTCCAAATACTCGTTTCACCTTGAATATCATAAATAAGTTTTTCTTCAGTTGGTTGCCCTCCTGAGCGAATACTAACGATGAGATAGTCATTATCAAGATAGATAACAACTCCATTTGTGCTTCCACCTTCATCTAATAAAGTTTGAGTTGTAGAGAAATCATTTGCATAAAACCAAAGAGATGTTGTTTTTTGCTGGAATTCTTCATGGAAGAAGCTTCCTTGGTTGACTTGATAGTGACTCGTTGTAGTAAATTCCCCTATATTACCACGAGTACCGTCGACTCCAATTGAGACATCAGTACTAGCTATAGCATTGAATGAACCTGTTTCATCTTTAGCGGGCACAGTCTCAAAAGCATAATAGGACTTAAGGCCTATATCTTCTAGAAGAGCAGTCGAGAGTTCAGGGGAAATATTTCGAATTAAAGCCTGTTCTGCAGAGTTGAGGGCATAATCGAAAACTTGAAAGTTTTCTAATGAACCATTATAGAAAAGTCCATCGGGATCACCAAAGGAATTGTTGCCAAAGCATTTACCTAATCCTCCTGTTCCTGAATGGTCAGGAATAACGGAATAGGTGAGAGTGGCAGTTTTTTTAGTATTATTTAGGTAAGCAGTGACTTCCCCTTTATTAAAGATAACGATAAGTTTGTACCAGATGTCAGAGGTATCCAAGTCAAATGATAGTCCTTCTTGAGTAGTGTCTTTTCTAAAGGCGATTTCTAATTTATTACTATCAATCTTCACTCCAAAAGAGTTTGTTGAACCACCTTCATCAATTAAGATTTGCTCACTAATAACATCAGCTGGTTTGAAGTCTATGGCCCAAGATTTTTTCTCAAATTCTTTATTAAAGAAAGTTCCATCACTAATTTGAATATTGCTGCTTGCGCCATTAAATGCAGCAACAGATGCTTTTTGAGGGTCTGAAATTAAAGACACATCAACTACCGATACCGCATCATGGGAAGTAGTTGTATCTTTGCCTATATCTAACTCATCGTTAAATTGGTAGTAAGCACTATTGTCAGAATCGAGAGTATTTTTAGTAATTGAAACTTTCTGAGTATTAGTATCTTGCTTAAATTCTATCTCATAAAGCCCGTTTGGTAGCCATGACATATTGCGGACAAGTGTCCAAGAACTAGCAATGCAATCAATGGAGTTTTTAAGTGCTCCGTTGATAGACACTTTCGAATTACCGCTACAAGCGCCAGAAAAGGTAAATGCTGTGTAGTTAGAAGAGTTGATTTCAAGTGCACTAGATAATGTGGGGGAAGCACTCTCTGCACTAGCCGCAGGAGCAACAGCTTCCTCTTTACTGCCACAGGCGGTAAGTAATAAAATAAATAAAATTTTATTTAGTCTTTTCATGTTCTATTCTTTTGCAACAGGTATGCCATAACTAAATTGTAACATCTTGATATCTCATAAGTAAATAAGGTAAAATTTAAGCACTCTGGTATCATTTTGCTACAATCTATTTAATTCTTCCCATTAAATTCGCCATTTCAATGGCCGTAAGGGCAGATTCCCAGCCCTTATTTCCAGCTTTGGTTCCAGCGCGCTCAATGGCCTGCTCAATTGTATCAGTGGTCAGGACTCCAAAAATAGTAGGTATGCCTGTCGTCATATTAATTTCAGCAATACCTTTAGTGGCCGCATTGGCCACATGATCAAAGTGCGCAGTTGATCCACGGATAATAGCTCCGAGACAAATAACGGCATCATATTTTTTAGTTTCAGCTAGTTTTTTAGCAGCAAGAGGGATTTCGAAAGCTCCTGGAACCCAGGCCTCTACAATATTGGACTCGTCGGCCCCATGGCGAAGAAGACAATCTTTGGCACCTTCTAGTAGTTTGCTAGTGATGAACTCATTAAAGCGTCCTGTCACAATCGCTATTTTTAAATTGTTGGCGTTTAATTGTCCTTCTAATTTCATTGTAACCTCATAATATTACTTTCATCTAAAAGATGTCCCATGCGGTTTTTCTTAGTTGAAAGGTAGTGTTGATTATTCTTATTTGCCTTAACAATAGATGATACTCTTTCTTTTATTTCAATTCCAAAAGAGGTGAGAGCATTAAATTTGTCAGGGTTGTTTGTCATCAATTTAATATTATCCATTCCAAGTAGCTTGAGAATCTGAGCGCACCCAGAGTAATCTCTCTGATCATCAGCAAGCCCTAATCTTCTGTTCGCATCAACCGTGTCAAGGCCTTGTTCTTGTAACTTATAGGCCCTAATTTTATTAATAATCCCAATACCACGACCTTCTTGAGGTTGATAAATAATGGCGCCACCGTGAGCTTGAATTTCAGTCATGGCCTGCTTAAGCTGAGTCCCACAATCACATTTTTGAGAATGAAAAACATCTCCTGTCAGGCATTGGGAGTGAATACGCACTAATGGGTTTTCGACATTCTCATCTTTAGTGAGGACTACATATTCGTCAGAGTTCATGGAGTCAATAAAGGTATGGAGTTTAAATGTTCCATAGTCAGTTGGAAGATCCACTGTTTCATCATGCTTCATATGAATTTCATTCGCTCTTCTGTATTGAACTAGATCTTCAATTGAGATGAGTTTTAAATTAAATTTTTGAGCAAGCTCTCTAAGCTCGGGAAGCCTCGCCATTGTTCCATCGGCATTTGTAATTTCACAAATAACACCACAAGGAGGAAGGCCTGCAAGTCTTGCAAGATCCACTGCCGCTTCAGTATGACCGTTACGGGTTAAAACTCCGCCTTTTTTTGCAATCAGTGGAAAAATATGGCCAGGCCTTACAAAGTCTCGCGGTTCACTTTTATTATCTGCTAGTAGGGCAATAGTTCGGGCCCTGTCACTGGCCGAAATTCCAGTTGAAATTCCTTTGGCCGCATCAACTGTGACTGTAAAAGCAGTTTCATGTGATGAAGTGTTATTGGGAACCATGGGGTGAAGATTAAGTTTAACCGCAGTCTCTTCAGTTATAGGAGTACAAATCATTCCTCTTCCAAAAGAGGCCATGAAATTTACGGCTTCAGCTGATATAAGGCTTCCGGCCATAATGAAATCACCTTCGTTTTCACGATTCTCATCATCAACTACGATAATCATTTTCCCTTTTTTAATGTCCGTAATCGCTTCTTCAATAGTGTGCAACATAATTAATAACCTTGCTCTTTAAGAGTCTCAATAGTGAGAGGTTTGCTCTGTTTATATTTCATGAAATTTTCTAAATACTTGGCCAGCATATCAGCTTCAATATTTACTTCATCGCCCACTTTTTTAGTGGAGAGATTTGTGACTTCCCAAGTATGAGGGATGATAGAAACTGTTACGATATTATTTTCCACTCTTGCTAGTGTAAGGCTGATTCCTTCAATGGCGATAGAGCCTTCTGAAATCATATACTTCATAAGAGTTTGAGGTAGCTCAAAGCTTAGTTCATAATTCCCGCCACGGTTTACAACTTTAACTAGTTTACCTTTTGCATTCACGTGGCCCTGAACAAAATGTCCTCCGAGGCGATCAGAGGCCCTGAGGGCAAGTTCTAAGTTAACTTTTGAACCGGCCTTAAGTTTACCGGTACTTGTCTTCTCTAGTGTGACGTGTACCGCTTGAGTAGTAAAAGTATCACCATCAATTTTTGTAGCAGTAAGACATGTGCCATTAGTTGCTACTGAATCATCAATCTTAATTTCTGAAATCAGCTTTGGCGCACGGATAATGAGCTCACACCCTTCGCTATTGGGAGAGACTTTCACTACTTCACCTAACTCTTGAATTAATCCTGTAAACATAATTAGCTTCTTGTTCCTGAGATAAAAAAATTATTCTCAATTGTTCGCATCTGTATATTTTCTAATTCTAATGATTGGTTTAAAAACTCATTGCCTAAGTTTCCAATTGAATCAATGCCTGTACCCAATATTTTAGGGGCAATGAAGAAGCTGATTCTGTCATAGAGTTTTTTATCAA
>CAYGUN010000178.1:0-6296 GCA_964353025.1 uncultured Bacteriovoracaceae bacterium | reverse complement strand
TTTCAACACTAATAATGGCCTTCTCTGGTGACTGGACATTAAAGTAAACAACACCATTTACCTTAAGAGTTACGTTATCTTTAGTAATAACATCTTGAAAAGGGACATCTAAAGTTAGGACTCTTAAATCAACCTTGGCCATCTTTTCAATTCCTGGAATTAAGATAATAAGTCCTGGGCCTCTTACTCCAGAGAATTTACCTAGCCTAAAGACCACGCCTCTTTCATATTCATTGAGGATTTTGAAGGTACTGAAAATCAGAAGAGTACCAATAACTAGAAAAGGAATGTAAGTAATAAGCATGTTAACTCCGTTAAAGTGAATCAATCTCAAGTAGGAGATGATCCTTATCATTATTAATAATTTTTATTTTTTCACCAATTTTAAACTGTTGAGAGCTTTTCGCTTTCCAAATAGAACCAGCTGCTTTGACTTTATAAAAATGGACACCATCTTGATTTTCAAGAATTGCTGTAATGACTCCTAATTCATCAAGAGGGGAGAAAAAATCACTGGGAGCTTTTTGCTTTCTATCTTTATAGATGACATAAGCAATAAGAACGACCATCACACTTATTCCTGCCACTGCTGAAATTATGAGAGATGATTCAAGGTGTACATTTCCACTATCGCTGCGAAATAAAAATAGTGAGCCAAAGACTAGTGAGCCTATTCCTCCGAACGTTAGAACACCGTAGCTTGTAATATAAGCTTCTAAGATGAAGAGAATAAAAGAAAGGGCAATTAGTCCCAAAGCGCCCCAATTAAGAGGAAGAACTTGAAAGCCAATACCTGCAAGTATGATAAAAATGACTCCCATCGCGCCTGAGATAAATCCACCAGGTGCTTGCATTTCAAAGTAAAGCAGAGCAGCCCCGATCAAAAAAAGAATATAGGCCAAAGAGGGGTCAGCCAAAATATTAAGTAGTTTTTGACCTGAGTCCATTTCATGTTTTACTACTTTCATCTTCTTGGGAAAGGTGAGAACGTGATTCTCTCCTTGGATTTTAACGATCTTGCCTTGAATATAATTTTTTATATCATCTAAATCATTGGCAATCCCATTAATGAGTTTTTTCTTTAACGCTTCTTGAGATTTATAAGAGGCTGCTTTTGAAATCATCTGGGCATAGCCTTCGGGATTTCTTCCTCGTGCTTCGGTTAAGCTCTCTACTAATGCAGTTAAATCATTAACAGCTTTTGAACGGGCATCTTTGGGAATATCTTCTCCCATTTGAATAGGAGTGGCCGCTCCTATATTTGTACCTTCTGACATGAAAAGAAAATGAGCACTACTAGAGATAATGGCCCCTGCGCTGGTAGCAGAAGCTCCCTCTGGTGTGACCCATACAATAACCGCCGTTTTGCTTTTTCCTATTTCAGTAATAATGTCTTTTGTTGTTGAGACCAGACCACCTGGAGTATTTAATTTGATGAGCAGTACACTGCTCTCATCTTGATTGGATTTTTTTAGTGCTTCTGTTACATAACTGAGAGTCGATGGATTAATAGAAGAATTAATTTCTATTTCATACAGAGTATGAATTTCAGTAAAATCACCTGCAAAAACACTGCTTATTAAAAATAATAAAGACGCGATAATTTTCATTCACATAGCATAGGACTTTTTTAAGGCTTAGTATATGTTTGTAGCGACAATTATAAGTCAATTTCTAAAATAAGTGGGCAATGATCACTACCCATCACCTGAGGCTGGTAGTAACAGTTTTTCACTAATGGTAATAATTCTTCAGGGATAAAAAAATAATCAATGCGCCATCCTATGTTACGCTCTCTACAATCCCCTCTATACGTCCACCAAGAGTAATGGCCTTCTTCATCAGGGTGAAGTGCTCTGAAAGCATCAACAAATCCAAAGCTTGCGAGTTTATCTAACCATTCTCTTTCGTGAGGGAGAAAGCCCGTTGTCTTTTTATTACTTTTTGGGTTTGCAAGATCAATTTCTTCATGAGCAGTATTAAAATCACCACAAAGAATGACAGGCTTATTAAATTTTTCCATTAAGTTCATTGAATACTCTAGGATGGCATCACTGTACTCGAGTTTAAAAGGAACTCGGTTATGATCTCTTTGCCCATTAGGGTAGTAGCCATTAATAAGAAAAAAATTCTCATATTCGCATATTACTGTACGGCCTTCATCGTCGAATTTCGCGATGTCAATCGCTGTTGTAACATTTTTTGGAGAAATTTTAGATTGGACTAAAACACCCGAATAACCTTTTCTTACAGCGCTTGCTGAAAAGCTCTGGTATTGACCATCCAGTATTGCTGGCGGGAATTGGTCAGGTTGTGCCTTGGTCTCTTGTAAGGATACGATATCTGGTGATTCTGTAGCAAGCCACTCAGTGTAGCCTTTGTTAACAACAGCTCTGATACCATTGACGTTCCACGACGCAAGTCTTTTCATTTTTTTCCTCTCCATTTTTTTTCAATTATATCTATAGTATATTTTTCTGTATCCGAGAATATTTGGAGAAGACATTTTAAAAAAAGCTGCTATATTAACAAGCCACAAGCAAAACATTCAGGAGCCCACATGCGTTGTTTTAAAAACATTGCCCAGTTAATCAGAACAAAAAGAATTAATCATCCAAAAGGATATTCTCAATCTGAGCTATCTCATATTCTTGGATATAAGAATGGGCAATTTATTAGTAACGTGGAACGTGCTCTTTGTAATATTCCATTAAAAATGCTTAAGAAAGTTTCTGAGGTTCTTGATATTTCAGCAGAAGAATTAAAAGAATCAATTCTTAGAGACCATGAAGAAACTTTAAATAATTATTTGAAGTCGGGAGAGGGGAAAGTTAATACAAGCTCTGTTTCTACTGCTGATTCTAATTACTCTTCAGAGAAAGTCGCTGCAACTGGTTCTACTTATAGAGGTTTCTAGTTAAATTCAAAAAGAGATTCAATTGAATCTCTTTGTTCTTATAAGTCTTTGTATTTTTCGTAATCTTCAATCGTTCCCATAGTTTCTTCGCGATCATTAGCATAGTTATCGCGATTTATTTGGGCATCAGTGACATGAGGGTTTTTAAAGGGGCCATCAGGAACATTATCTCCTAAAAGACCTGTTTCATGTCCTTCAGAATAAATGGTATCTAGTTTGTAAGCATCAATTTTCTTCGCTAGTGTTTCTTTCTGCCAGTCTTCCAACTTTTCTTCAAACCTACGTAGATTATCAAGTGTCTCATCAAATATTCTTTTTAGTTTTTCAAGACCTCTATCATCTATGCGGTGATACATTTCAAAGTATTTTTTTCTGGCTTGAAGGTGTTGATCTTGAAGATTGTCATATTTTTGAATAATCCTTCCACCTGAAAGAGGTTTTTTGGAAAATCTTTTATTAGGTGGTCTTCTTTGTCCACCAGTTGAACCGCCTTGGTTGCGATTGCGATTTCTATTTCTGTTTCGATTATTGTTGTTTCTATTGTCGGCCATAGTCCCTATTTTAAAAAACTCCGTCTAAACTGTCCAGGCATTGATTGATTAGAGGTGCTAGATTATACTCTAGAAGCTTTTAATTAATTGAAGGAGAACTTATGTCAAAAAGAGTAAAAGTCGCTGTTACAGGCGCAGCAGGTCAAATTGGTTATGCCATTGTATTTAGAATAGCTTCTGGCCAAATGTTTGGTCCAGAGACTGAGGTGGAGCTTTCTATGCTTGAGCTTCCTCAGGCCATGGGGGCCCTAGAAGGGGTCAAAATGGAGCTAGATGATTGTGCTTTCCCACTACTTAAGGGAATAACTTGCTCAGATAAGATGGACGTGGCCTTTAAGAACTGCAACTGGATATTGGCCATTGGTTCAGTTCCTAGAAAAGATGGGATGGAAAGAGCAGACCTTTTAAAAGTTAATGGCGGAATCTTTGGCCCACTAGGTAAGGCCATGGCAGCTCATGCTGCTAAAGATTGTAATCTATTTGTTGTTGGTAATCCATGTAACACAAATTGCTTAATTGCTATGGAGAATTCAGCTTTACCTAAAGATAGATTTTTTGCCATGACAACACTTGATGAGAATAGAGCAAAAACTCAACTGGCCCAGAAAGCAGGAGTGGATGTCAATGAAATTGGCAATATGACTATTTGGGGTAACCACTCGGCCACACAATATCCAGATTTTTATAATGCAAAAATAGGTGGTAAAGGTGCTTCAGAAGTTATCAAAGATGAAGCTTGGCTAAAAGGTGAGTTTATTGAAGTGGTACAAAAGCGTGGCGCTGCTATTATTAAGGCCCGTGGTGCTTCTTCTGCAGCTTCTGCAGCCAATGCTTGCGTTCAAGGCGTTTATAATCTCACGCATGACACTCCAGCAGGGCAAACTTACTCTATGTGTGTGGCCTCAAACGGCCAATATGGAGTTGATGAAGGGCTTATTTTCTCTTTTCCGTGTAGAACAGAAGGTGGAAAACTCAAAATTGTTGAGAACGTAAACCACAATGACTTTGGAAAGGAAAAGTTTAATCAGACTTTAGAAGAGCTTCGTAGTGAAAGAGATACTGTTAAGACTCAAGGATTAATTTAATTGCTTAAAATAATTTTCTTATTTTCTATACTAGCTCTGGCCCCCATTTACGGGGGCCAGGCCAGCATTAAAAAAGGCTCAGTAGTTGAAAATGCTCAAAAGGAAACTTTCTTTTTAAATCATGGTCAAAAAGTAGCAGTTCGCCTCACTGGTAGTTTAAAAACTCAGTTTGTTAATAAATGGAAAATAAGTTACGAAGAAGTCCCAAAAGAATACAAAGTCGTGAATTTTGAAAATATGTTTGAATCGGGCAAGAAGAAGCTTAAAAGCAATAATAAGGCCAAGTCTAATATCACCGTTAAGGCCCGCGGAATGGTCCAAAATCTATAAAAATCAATGAGTTATTTTCATTATAGTATCAAAGTGCATTTTCTTAGTTGCAAGTCGTAATATTTATCAATATAAAAGAAGCTCATTTTGAACATGACTTGGGAACACTTATGGATTTTAAACAAAGAGATGAGAGAAAAATTAAACTTTCGGGATTTAATAACCTGACCAAAGTTTTAAGTTTTAATCTGTATGACTTTTGTATCACGACTGATGAGAAGCAAAAAGATAACTATGTTAAGTATATTGACGAAGAATATAATGCGGGTAAAATTCTTAAAATTTCAGAAGATATTTGCAAAATTATTGAGGCCAATGTTTTAAACGTCTCCATTCAAGATTATGACCCAGTAGGGGCTTCAACCATGGTCTTAATGAGTGATATCAAAGGTGGCCAGTGGGAACATACTCCACAAGTAAACCTTCATTTAGATAAATCTCACATAACAGCTCACACTTATCCCGATGCTTGTGACCCAGATGGAATTTGCTCTTTTAGAGTTGATATTGATATCGCGACCTGCGGTGAGATTATTCCACTGGATGCAGTTAATTATTTATTTGAAGTCTTTCATTGTGACGTTGTTTTTATTGATTATGTCGTGAGAGGATTTACGCGAACTGATGAGGGCAAGAAAATTTATAATGATCACCACTTTAATTCAATCCAAGATTTTATAAAGCCAGAGATTTTGGCCCAATATAAACACCGAACGGATCTGAACTTGGGTTCTGAAAATATTTGGCAGACCAAACTGATGGTTAAAGACTTTGGACCTGAAAGATATGTCATGGAACCAAATCTGGTTAACCATCCAGATATTGATAAAAAAATGCAACTTCTGCATGAAGAAATGCGTGAAGTTTACCACTTGAGGAGCTAATGAAAAATTTTTTAGTACTTTTAACACTTCTATTAACATTTAACTCTTTTGCAAAAGGAAGTAGACCCACAGCTGAGCAAATTGAAGCCGCTGAAGCAAAGCTTTTAGATAGCTATGAACAGACACAAGCTTGGTTTAATGGATTAACCTTTGATGAAAAGGAAGTACTTAGACTTAAGATAGAGAAGAAAGTAACTAAGGCCTTACGTAAGAAGAAAGTACAGAAGAAGCTCGCGAAGGCAAAGAAAAGTCTTATGTTTTGTCTTGAGGCAGGGGCTGGTGTGGTGGCAGCTGTCAATACCTCAATATGCCGTTATAAGGGTCAATGGGCAACAATTCAATCATTCTCAATTGGATATAGCTTATATGCTCATGCTGGATTTTTAGTTATCTTTAATCCCATCTTAAATAATAGAATTCATTTTTTTGGCTACTCTGCGGGTTTTTGGCTATTGGCCGGCGGAAGATACCAAGCGATACATACTGCGAGCGAAGATTCTATTACCCACGGGATAACGATTGGACCTGG
>CAYGUN010000177.1:0-6329 GCA_964353025.1 uncultured Bacteriovoracaceae bacterium | reverse complement strand
AAACTGAATTTGAATCAGAGATGGCAAGAAGGTCACGATTAATGGACTATAGTCAGTGGGGAGATGGAGCAGCTCCTGATTGGTTCAAATCAAAACAAGAACTTGTCGATCAAGGAATTTATGTTCAGTATGCAACGCCTGATACAGTATCTGATATTCAAAGTTTGAGCGATAAGGGTTTAATTGAAGAATATAAAAAGTATATTCCACCTGATGATAATATAGAAATGGAAATTCCTGATGCCGACTACGACTCAAGTGGTTTTGATCGAAATGCTAAGATTGATTTTCCATTTAAGGAAGGCTTCTATTTAAATACTTTCTTAAGTACTAATATTGTTCAGGATTTTGGAAAAATTGACTCTTCCGTTAAAGAAGGTGTTTTTCTTTCAAGAGGAGATAAGGTTTATCTTGCTTTTGACTCTTCCATGAATGTTGTTGCGGGAGATAGATATTCTATCTATCAAGCGGGAGGAGAGGTCAAGCATGAGAGTTCCGAAAGAGTGGGATTTAAATATACAATTGTGGCCAACGTTCAAATTATTGCTCCCAAAGATGAGTTATGGCTGGCTGAGATTATTGAATCCACTGGCGTGGCCCAAAGAGGTGACAGGTTAACTGTTTATACTCCTAAAATTGAAAGAATTGCTCGAACTTTTAATGATCAAATTATTGAAGCGGCTATTATTGGTGGGTTTTCAGAAATTCAAACAACGTTTTCTTTTGGTGATGTTCTTTATATAGATAGAGGGCGCGCCGATGGCGTTGAGATTGGAAACGTATTTGAAATTTATGATTTTAAAGACAGGTTAACAGGACGAAATATCACGAATAATCCAACTTATAAAACAGGGGAGCTCACTGTTATTAATGTCACTGATAATTTTGCAACAGGGCTTGTCACCATGAGCACGCTTGATTTTTACGTTGGTGATGTTGCTGTTACGAAGACTAAAGAAGCAGCAGCAAAAGCGTCAAGACTTAAAAATATGCTAAAAGAGCAACAAGATAACAAATTAAGTGTAGATGATTTAGAAGAGCTTGATGTCGAGTTAAATATCGATGAAATGACTGATGAACTTCTTGATAAGGCCGATCAAATACAATTTACTGAAGATGAGCTAGCAGAGTTAGAAAGGCAAGAAAGAGAGAAATCTATCTTAAAAGAAAGTGAAAGAGATTTACGCTCCCTTGAGAAATTAGAGGGTGAAATAGAAGAAGCTGAATCTCTTCTCAATGAAGCAAAAGTAGATGAAGATAAGCAGTTAGAAGATATGAATCTTGGTAATGTTGAAAAAGAAACTCAAGCGAAGAGTGAAGAGTCCTTGGAAGATATTGAAGAGGCCATGGGGAAAAGATACATGGATCAGAGTTTGGTGGAAAAAGAAAATCCATATGGTCTTACAGAGTTTGATATTGAAGAGATTGATGAACTTCTTAATGCTGAGAAAGAGTTCACTGGTAAGAAAGAAGCCACAAGTGAGCAACAATAAATATCTAATCTTATTTTTGAAAGGTTTTTTAATGGGGATGTGTGACATCATCCCTGGGATCTCAGGTGGAACAATTGCCTTTATTACAGGTATTTATGAAAAGCTTGTTCATTCTATAACTCTCTTTAATAAGTCCTTTTTTCTAAAACTCATAACATTAAAGATTAAAGAGGCACTTAAGCCCATTCCTTTAGATTTTCTGATCCCACTTTTTTCAGGCATCATGATTGCCATTTTCTCTGCGGCCAAATTAGTTCATTTCTTGCTGGAGTATTACGCGATTTACACGTGGTCATTATTTTTTGGACTTATCCTTGCATCCGTTTTTCATCTCTCAAAAGAAATTGATTTTAAAAATATTAAACAATCACTATTTTTTATTTTTGGTGTAAGCATTGGCTTTGTCATTGTTGGACTCATTCCTGTATCAACACCAGAAAATTATTTATTCATCTTTTTCAGCGGAATTATTGGAATTACTGCAATGATTTTACCTGGGATAAGTGGATCTTTTATTTTACTAATTTTAGGTAAGTACGAATATATCACAGGTGCAGTTAAGGCCCCTTTCGCTGAAGGGAATCTGCTAATACTAAGCATTTTTGCTATAGGCTGCTTGATTGGCCTACTAAGTTTTTCAAAACTTTTAAATATTCTACTAGAAAGATTTAAACCTCAAATGTTTGCCCTTTTAACCGGGTTTATTCTTGGGGCATTGAGAAAAATTTGGCCGTGGAAAGAGATATTGGAAGCAAAAATAATAAGAGGTAAGACCCATATTGTTTCAGAAGCCAATACTCTGCCCTCGTTGAGTAACGAAACTTATCTCGCCATATCAATTTGCCTTATCTCTTTTGTCGCCGTGATGGCAATTTTAAGCCTAGAGAAGAGAAAACCTACTGCCATTTAAGATTTATTATGTTAAATTGACTTTACGCGGTGTTAGCTCAGCTGGATAGAGTAGTTGGCTTCGAACCAATTGGTCGGGGGTTCGAATCCCTCACGCCGCGCCATTTTTTCAAGCAGCTTTTTTAAGCATTTTACTAGAGAAATGCTTATCCACATCACTTAAATCTATTCCATTAAGAATTAATGAAAAGGCCATTTTTCCAGCAAGTAGATCAATGTTTTTGTACCAGGTAGGCAGAAATGTAGGTTGCTTAATAAGTCCATTCTCATAAGATGATTGCAAAAGAAAGATGTCATTAATATCGACTCTGCCACAAAACAGTAGATGAATGAGAGAGAGGTTTTTCGTTTTAAAGGCCCAACGAAAAAAGCTATGGACTCGAATCAATCCTTCGAGATAAACTCCATCTTTAGTGAAGACAATACCACCTTCGGGTTTTCCTCCTCGCAATAGACGAGAGGTTGAGAGGTAGCTTTCTTTTTTATCTTGGCCATTATTGAGAAAAAAGTTATAGAGATCATAAAAATCAGCACCACTCAATGCCATATCCAATGCGATAACTCGTAGAGAGATTCTTTTTAACCTTGATAGATCAAGAGAGCCCGTAATGATTTCAGAAAACGTGGCCAGTCCCTCTTGGGTTTTTGTTGTTCGAGGAGAGCTCATGCTAAGCAAGGGTAATTCGTCTTGAATGGAGCCATTAATTGCCGTCAGTGAATGAGTCATAACTTCATGGACAAAAAGATGTCCAAAATCATAGCGCGAAAAAAGCGCATTCGCTCGAATACGAACACGAGTTTTCCCAGCAGCAGCTTTAGGTGTGATGTCTTCGCTCAATACAATTTTAGGTGATTTTTTTCCAAAAATTTCTTTTGATTTTGTTTGGATGTATTTTTTTAACTCTAGGGCCGTATAAGTATCATCTTTGTCAGAGACATAGGGATGATCATAATCATGAAATGATTCAACAAATATTTTTGCCGTATCAAGGTGAGAGTACTGACTACCAAAAAGTAAGTGAGTGGGTTTTCCATATTCTCCAATACTAAGATTCTGAAACTCTTTCGTTCCTACTGCATGAATCATATCGATTGATTTAATATAGCTATCAATGGTTAAATTTGTATAAATATGAAGAGGGTTCTCATCTGAAAGGAATTGCTTAAAGCTTTGCAATTTTTTCTTTTGTTCATGAAAATTATATTGAGGGTATTGGAAGTCTAATGAGGGCTTCTTTCCTTTACCCATTTGTTCAAAGAATTCTTTTTCTAAATGGGCGGGCCAACTTATTTTTTCCAATATATTAATCGTTTTCGCAATTTTTATTACTTCATTATTAATAGTGAGTAGGTTCATTTTTTTCATTAATAACTTATCGGAGTAAGTTAAAAAAAAGTGATATCCTTCTAAAAAGAGATAGGCAGGCCTTCCTATTGATTTTATTGACCCATTACCTTAATAAATGATAGAAGAATTTATGAGCGATTATAAAAAATATGGCCTTTCAGAAGACCCATTTCAAAACTTTTTTGAATGGTTGGAAGAGGCCAAAAAGCTTGAAAAAGATGCAAATGCTTTCGTTCTTTCAACAGCGAGTAAAGAGGGAATTCCTTCTGCACGTTTTTTATTATTTAAAGGTATTAAAGACCAAAGTTTTTGTTTTTATACTAATTATGACTCTCAAAAAGCTCTTGATGTGCTTGAAAATCCTAATGCCTGTATGAGTTTTTACTGGCCTCATACAGGTAAGCAGATTCGAATAAGTGGAGACGTCATTAAAATGAATGAGTCTGACTCACAAGAATATTTTTTTTCAAGGGGACGAGAAAGCCAAATGGCCTCAATTATTTCTAAGCAATCAAGACCTCTTAGCAATAGAGAAGAGTTAGATAAGGCCTTCAGAGAAAAGTTCCAAGAGCTTGAAAATAAAGAGATTCCCTATCCCGAGAACTGGGGAGGCTTTCTTCTAAATCCCACCAAAATAGAATTTTTCATCTATGGTGAACACAGGTTAAACGATAGATTTTTATTCAGCAAAAACAATGACTTATGGGATATTCAGAGACTCTGGCCATAATTTTCACAACTTTTATTTACAAACTAGCAACTATTCTTGTCACTAATAAATTCAAGCTGATACTCATTAGTTCGCAATTTCAATGATTTAACTATTATTTTTAGATTCAACTATAATGATTATAGGTTTTTAAGTGAGGTTTTTACTCAAGTACTGTTTTTGGGAGAATGAATGGCCAGAAATCGGTTGAAATTATTTGGGCTTATACAAATCCTATCTCTAGGTGTGTTCTTTACTTCGTGCGGAGGTCAAGTTGATACAGGCAGTACATCAATTAACTTGAGTGGGGCCCAATATATAGCAGAAACTCAATTTCCTCTAGGCCTTATGCTTTACGCTGAGAATGTTGACCAGCCTTGGATGAAAATTGCTATCAATTTATCAAATTCTCCGGCAGACATTCCCTTCCCAAATGGACGATATCATATGGCATTAGTGGGCATTAAAGATCCGGCCAGTGATGGTAATTTTGAAGCCTATTGTGGGACTCCTACGACAAATGGAAGTGATGTCATAGAACTCCAGGGTGGAGAAATTATTTTAAGTGCAACTATGTCAAAAAGCATATGTATTACCGATGATCTTTTCGCTCAGAAAGATTGGCATGATACGGGTAATAACAAACTCAAACCAATCGTAATAAAAGATTGTGATGGACATGCTATTTCATGCGCAACGCCTTCTGCAATAACCAGAGTCAAGTCAGTAAAAGTTCAGTTTAATACTTTTAAATCAGGACCATTATTTAGTGCGATTAATCCAGGTGGTCCTATTGAAATGTGTGTGAATTTTGATTTGCAGGACCCAAATATTTCTAACGGGAGTTTTGCAATACCTGGTGGGAATATAGACTCCCCAGGAGGGAAAGGCATTTTTAATACAACAGTTAAATTATTCAATGCCATTAACTGTGACGAAACTTTCAAAAGAAAAGAATTTCACTATCCTAGTGGAATTGGTTATTCCTGGGTTGATAAGAGTGTTGATATGTCTTTTGTCCATGCTCCTCCAGGTATAAGCGTTAAACTTAGTTTGAATGCTAGTTCAACTATTCAAGAATCATTATCAGAAATTCAAAATGGATATATTTGGCCAGTAGGTGAATATATAATAGGTTCCGGATATAAATATCACACACTGATTATTAAAAATAATAATACATTTCCTATGGTTTTTGGGAGCTCTCTAGTTGCAAATTTTCCTGTGGGATTCCCTGCACCTCAGGGGAGTGCCGGATTTAAAAATAGTTACCCTTTTCCTGGAGATGGAGGGACTTGTACTTCAATACTAAATCCAGGAGAAACTTGTAATGTTGAGATTCAGTACCAAAGTACTACTTCCGGTGCTGGTTCAGATGATCTCTTTAAAGTTCAAATTGGATACACAGTCAATGCTATCTCTGAAATTCTAACAGCAGTCATTGGAGCGAAGCCAATGAGCGCAGGAGTCTTAGGTTTTGAAGATGCTGCTAGCTCAACTGCGGTTTCATCTTTTTGGTCTTTAGCTGACAATCTATCTCCACTAAGGTTGAGATTAAGAAATACAGGTGAAGCAGCAGTCTTTCTTGACTCTAATGATTTTTATTTGGACCAAGCAGGAACAACTTATGCAAGTGGTGACATAGGCTTTTCAGGTGGAGTAGGCAACTTATGGCCAGGCAGTCTGGTTTCAGGAGAGTGCCCAACGGGTATCTTTCCATTGGCGGGTGGAGAGTCCTGTCTAATTGAATTTCAAAACTATGGTTCGATAGGGGCCAGCACGTATCATGATGTATTTCTCAATGGGTCATATAATGACCAAATGACCTCTAATATAAGTGTTAATTTAAGAATCGAAGGCCAAGAGCCGA
>CAYGUN010000176.1:0-6359 GCA_964353025.1 uncultured Bacteriovoracaceae bacterium | reverse complement strand
TGGTGCCCATTAGTGGACGATTTTCGAACTGCAATCCTTGAAATGGCATCATAAGATATTGTTTATTAGTTATCTTGCAGCTACCCACTACGGAAGGAATCGAACTATTCGACACTTTTAACGATCTGAATGTTCTTATGGCAAGACTCTTCACTCTTAATAACCCCATCACTTTCATGCAAGTCTCTCTTGGTAAATCCAAGAGTTATATGAGGGTAGTATTCTTCAGGGTTAAACAAACTGCGATCACCACCTCTCGAAACGAAAAGATTATGCACTTCTTTTCTGATCTCTATTAGGTCTTCAGACTTCACTACGACATAAAATGTTTTTTCTTTCTTGCCTTCAACTTGAGCCTGTCCACGGCCGAGGCAAACAGTCGAAAACCTGGAGCTTTGAATTTTTAAGTCTCGAGCGATCAGGTTAATTTCTTCAATAGTTACCTTGCTTTTTAGTACATCAAAATATTCAATAGGGGTAATGACCGTGATATGGGCCTCTCCTCTGTTTGTTAATTGGAATCTTTTCTGAAGAAGGAGTTGCTTAAATAAATCGGCTACAGGTTCAAAATTTACTTCCATCGTAAGGTAAGATCCAAACCTTCCTTCTCCATTATGTACAATAAATGGCAAATCAGAATTATCGAATACAGAGTCTTGCAGCTTGAGCTTATCACCAGCAAAGCTAGTTAAACTCGTTAAGGCCACCAAAAGTAATAAAATTTTCTTCATTAAAATCTCCTCTCTGACTTTTGGATTTATTTAACACATAAGGTAAATCGTTTCTACTTGTTTATGCCATTAGTTCGAGAGTGGTGTTTAAGGGTATAAAAAAAGCTCTGTAATTAGTTAAAACTACAGAGCTTTTTAAATGGTGCCCCGACGTGGGCGATTATCGAACTGCGGTGCTTGCTTCTTGCTACTAATCTCGGTTCCATGTAACCTCAATTTTATAAGGTCCAGGTGCCCAACAATAAAAATTCGCTGCATCCTGTCCAAATTCTTTATAATCTCTAGCAAACTCAACGCCGTTTGCTTTCATCTTCTCATAAATAGCTTTAACTTTTTCAGCACTCTCAACGCAAAAACCAAAATGATACCAAGATGGAAAATCAACTTTTTCATTATTCTCGAGTGGGTCTAATGCTAATTGGAACCCATCTTCATCTTGAAGAAAAACGCCGGGGTCATGCTCAAACAATAATTTAAAATCTAAAAAATCCTCATAGAATTTTCGAGCTTTTTTCACATCAGGTACATTTATATGTAGATGATTTAATTTCATCAGTAACTCCGGTTCTGATACCCGCTTAGGGGTCATCATTCTCAACTAATTCTCGAACCGTATAATATATTGATTTTTTAGGTGTATAAACAAAAAAAGCCACTCTTTTGAGTGGCTTTTTAAAGTGGTGCCCCTTAGTGGACGATTTTAGAACCGCAATCTTGGAAATGGCCAGCTAACATCTAGAAGTCTCATCCTGACAACATGCCCCGAAAAAGGCACTATCGAACTATCCCAATTTAATCTCACTAATTTCATCGTAGAAGCTTATCTTTGAAGAGATCCCCGAAATGGTATTTGAAAATTCACTTCCAGTTTTGGCAATGACCTCTACCGGAATACCTTTGGCGTGAGCATATCCAGCCTCTATCCCAAGTCCAACACCCTTCTCAGAAAACTCAATTAGAACCAGATCGCTGTCATCGATAACTTAAAATGTTTTTCTCATTAGATCATCCGCTGAGAATGAAGTCTCACCCCATTTTTCGAGGTCTTGAGTGACACAATAGACTTCATGACCTTGCTCTCCTAGCTTAGTGGTGATGCCTTCAACAAGATTTCTGTTTGAGTTATCTGCATGATATTTTATTCCAAGATAAACTTTCATATTCACCTACTATTTAATGCTACCCTCATACTCTTCAAGCACTTCACAAATTTCTACTCGGTAATACTTATACCACTCAGTCTTACCTCTTTTCTGTGCAACCAAATGTTCTGCATTATTTTTCCAGCTCTTAATATCGTCTAGCGAGTTCCAATATGAAATAGAAACACCTTTTCCCTCCGAGTTCATGACAGAATCAACACCCAGGTAACCCCCGTAGGACTCAACAAGTTCAACCATTCGTTTGTTAATTTCAAGGTACTCCTGAGGAACAGGAAAATCCCTAAGGGTTTTAAATATAACCGCATATTTCTTCATAGAGAGAACTCCATGTGGGTTAGAAATATATCACCTCCAAGCCTAGATTGAACTTTTCCGACTATTTTAGCTCCAAGCTTTTCATAAAAGCCTATACTCTGCTCTTCAACTGCCATTCTAAAGGTCTTCCAGTTTAACTTTCTAGCCTGAGATATAGCTTCTTTAAAAAGAATTGTTCCATACCCATGCTTTATATACTCAGGCTCAATCCAAAGGTTATCTAGCCTTGTTTCTCCAGAAATTTCTTTCAATGACATGTATCCAATAATGCTTTGGCTAGATTCAAGAACTCGAACTGGCCAATTTTCAATATACTCAGTTGATACGACAAGATGTGGTCGGCATCGCTCTAGAAATTCCTTCGAGTAACCCCAATAGGCTTTTGATCTAAGAGTAAGCTCTGACAAGTATTCTGCTTCTCCGTTAAGGGCGTCTCTGATCTCATACGAAAAACTCAATTTCGCCCTCCCAAGGATTATTTTTCACACTTTCTATACGTGACTTCCAGTCACCAACATGGATTTCTAAATTATGTCCGTCAGGGTCACGAAAATAAAAAGAATCACCCTCGCTTTTATTCTCGCTCCACTGATTGCAACCAAAATCTATTAGTTTCTTTTTCAAGATTATAAAATTCTCTTTTGAAACAGAGAAAGCGAGATGACGATAATCTTGAACAGAAAAATCTCTATCTGATTGATCGAGAGATAGACAAAACCAAAAATCTCCACATAAAAAGTAAGCTCCACGTTCCCATTTTACCAGAGGCTTTATGCCCAATATGTTTTTATAAAAATCAAATGACTTTTGAAGATTGCTAACTGGAAGAGTTATGTGATTTATAGACTCTACTTTCATATAGTTCGATGTCCGTGAAGGGGTTACTGATTTAAAGTAAATCCTCGAACTATATAACACGTTGGAATAAATAAAAAAAGCCAGACATTAAGCCTGGCTTTTTTTAATGGTGCCCCGACGTGGGCGATTATCGAACTGCGATTTTAAACCTGACCAGCAACTAGCTTAAATTACTCAATTGAGACATGGTGTAAATTGGTGAATAAGGAATCACAATCTCACCTACACCGCTCGAGTCTTTATACTTAAACGTGCTTCTTATAACAATATCATGCGGTCCCATTAATTGCGCAACATCACATTTATCAAAGTCATCTAATTTTAAAAAGCCCATCGCTGGCAAATACTTTCTCCACGCTACCTCATAACCCTTAATAAAAGAATCTGTGATGTTTTTACCGAAAACAAATGACGACTCTTTTAAAACACTAAAGACTTCAGGAGGATAATTCACTCCATCATACCATTCCTTGAATTTCATGAGATCTGTTGCAATTAAGTCTATATTTGCATCTCTTGCTAAGTGGTCTTCATAAATATTTCGAAGAATGGGAATGCTATAAGCTGTTCGATGAAATTTTTCATCACCCCCCAAAGTTTTCATTTTTCTAACAACGCCTTTCTCTGCATTATAAAAAGCCTGAATTGTAGAGTTTTCTCTCTTAATAAAATCAACTATCATTTTTAATTCAGGTATTGTTTCTGACTTTATCTCGGCTACTTCCTGCTCTCTTGTAAGTACATGGATTAAAACTTTTGCCTGTTGATCCGGATTTCTACATTTAAGCGACTCTATTTCCTTTAACTGAACACCGAGATTTTGCATTTTTTTAATCCACTGAGCTTCCTCTATCTGATCATGTGCGTAACTTCTATAGTTATTTTGGTCTCTCTGTGGAACCAATACTCCAACCTCTTCTAGGTAACGCAACATCCTTACTGAAAAACCTGTTTCCTTTGAAAAGTCTTTAATTTTAATCATATTATATCTCCTTACAAGTGACTTCCTTGTAAAGTATCGGACCTAACAGTGTGTGAGGCTCAAGAGAAATAGTTCGAGAGTTGAAAAAAGGGTATAAAAAACCCCTTGTAAAAACAAGGGGTTTTAAATGGTGCCCCAAAGTGGGCGATTATCGAACTGCAATCCTTCAAGTATCTGCTCAAGTCATTTATAGCCAGTTTTGAAGGACAACATCAAGTTTGAAACTTATCAAGCGATTTTTTTTACTTTCTGCAAAAATCTTCTATGAACATAACTAAGCAGCACCATCAAGACGACACCAAGAAGTATAGGAGTGATTAAGAACGTCCAGCTTGCTTTAATTGTCATAATTAATATTGGATTCGCTCCTGCTGCAGGGTGAGACGTTTTTGTAATCAGCATTAAACTGATAGCAACTCCAGTCGCAATCGCCATCGGGTATAATGATCCAGACGTGAACTCTAAAAAGAGAAGCCCTAAACCGAACTTAACAGGTGGCCAAAGACTAAATTTTTAGTTTTCACCAATGGACTTTCTGGAAATCCAAAAAGCAAAACACAACTTGCTCCAAATGGTGCAATAAGAAGTAGTGAGTTCGTCAGGTCACCAAAAAAACCAAGAATAAAAATGGCAAAGCTCGTAAAGAGCCCTGCCAATAGATGTATAAGCACTATTTTGATCTCGCTTTAACTAAAGGAAAATCAATTTCAGTACCTGCAACTTCATTTATATAATTCGTCCAAGTATTCAAGGCAACATGAAGAACGATTTCGATAATTTGAGCTTCATCATATCCAGCATTTTTTACTTCTAAAACTTCTTCCGCACTCACATGACCTCGTTCCTGAGCAACTTTAGCTGCAAAATGCACTGCTGCCTGAGCCTTTGGATCATTTGAAGATCCATTACGGTTAGCCGTTATTTCATCATCAGAGAGTTTCGCCAAATTTTTGCCTAAATAAGTATGTGCTGAAAGGCAGTAACTACATCCATTTACTTCTGCTACTGCAAGAGCAATTCGCTCTCTTGTAGCAGCGGGGAGCTTTCCTTTTCCTAATGCTTCTGAAAGAGATAAGTATCCTTCAAGGCTTTCGGGGCTATTTGCGACCATGCGAAATAGGTTCGGCACGACTCCCAATTGTTTTTGAACAGCCTCTAATAAAGGCCTCGAATTAGAAGGTGATTCCTCGATAGATTTTGGTGTGTTTATTCTAGACATAAAGTTCTCCCGTTTAGATTTTTGGCTTTTGCCACTGAAAACAATATAAGCTCTTTCAAAAATAAGAACTATCTAGTACTTTTGAAATATATACTTTCAAAAAATGGAATAATCATGGATCGTCTAGAAGCAATGTCGATATTTGTAAGCGTCGTCGAATTAGGCAGTTTTTCTGGTGCTTCAAAAAAGCTTGGAATGCCTTTACCCACAGTCAGTCGAAAAGTATCTGAACTAGAAGCACATCTCAAGGTTCGTCTTTTAAATCGATCAACTCGAAGCCTGGAGCTAACTGATGTAGGCAAGCCCTACTTTGCATTTTGTGAAAAAATTCTGGAAGAAGTTTTTGAGGGTGAAAAAACGGTGAGCGGTGAATACAGTGCCCCAAAAGGTAAACTGATTATAACAGCACCATCTGTATTTGGACGATTGCACGCTTTACCTAAAATTTCAGAATTTCTAAAAGCGTATCCGGAAATTGATGTGCAGTTAATACTTTCAGACCGAAACCTCGACCTTTTAGAAGAGCATGTCGATATAGCAATACGTATAGGAAAACTTCCCGATAGTACTATGATTGCTAAAAAAATTGGAGAGATTCATAAAGTTGTGTGCGCAAGTCCTGAATATTTTAAAAAGTTTGGAACTCCAAAGACACCTAAAGAACTCATGAATCATAATTGCATAAGTATTGAGAGCCTAAATTCTCTGGCTACTTGGAGCTTCAAGTTAAAAAAATCTAGTATTTCTGTTCCAATTCGTTCTCGCCTCACAGTCACGTCAGTAGAAGCGGGACTAGATGCTGCAGTTGCTGGAGTTGGTATTGCTTGCACTCTCTCTTATCAAGTTGAATCACTTATAAGAGAGGGTAAATTGAAAGTTATTCTTAAAGAGTACAAATCAGATGTATGGCCCGTTCATCTTGTTTACGTTTCAAATAAAAATTTACCACGAAAAATTAAAGCATTTTTGGAATTTGTAACACCAAGAATTAAGATTAAATGAATTAGAAATAAAAAAAGCCAGTGTGGCTTAAACACTGGCTTTTTAATTTTTTAGTGGTGCCCCGTCGCGGATTTGAACCACGGACACAC
>CAYGUN010000175.1:0-6361 GCA_964353025.1 uncultured Bacteriovoracaceae bacterium | reverse complement strand
ATTACGTAATTGAGGCAGCAGCAATCACTTTTTCTAGAGTCATCTTTCTTATTTTTCTTGTCTTGCTTATGACAGCTTTTATGGCAAGACTTCGCTTCTTTTTTAACAGAAGAACACCCACCTGAGCTTAAACATGTTCCGTGAGCATGTGTTGCGCTTAGCAAAAATACAAATAGTGCTATTAGATTTACTGCTATTTTCATCATTCTATCCATTATATCGGTATTTATGGACATCAACCAAGCTGAATATTGTCATTTTTATGTCAGTTACTAAGGGTCTAACCTATTGGAAATTGATAATTTACATAAGATAAATAGTGGATTAGGATTATATAATAACTTAAATGGGAGTGTGCAACTTTTTTAAGTTATTGAAATTAATGGATTAAGATTGTGGATGTCTAAGGGCCAGTAAGGTCCATGGCCAAAAAAAGGAAGGCGTATGTCATTTAAAGTTGGGGATTTTGTATCGACTAGTGGTATTTCGGTTGGAGAAGTTATTGCTATTGATGAGATCCAAGTAGCGCAGCAGAAATTTAATGCTTACATCATTGCTGACACTCAAAGTGAGTTAAGATGTATCATTCCGAAGGGAAAAGAGTGCGAAATTAGGTGTTTACCAAGCAAGAAGCTTGTCACTGGAATCTTTGATGATAAGAAAGCACTTATCAAGAAGCTCGATAAAGAATTATCTCCAGAGACCTCATATCATGTACTGAAAGAGATGATTCAGTCCAACGATAACCATAACTACATCCTTGCAATGCTTTATCTAGTTAATAAAGACATTAATGGGAAAATGAGTACTTGGGAGAAAAAATTATTTAATAATAATTACGAACTTTTTCTCAAGGAAATGACTGCTATTGTAGGTGAGTCAGCAGAAAGTACTAAACAAATGCTTCAATAATTTTATTTGGCCCCTTTAAAAAAAGAGGGGCTTGATAAAACCATATAATCTTCACAAATCGATTTACTGAAATAGTAACAACAAAATAAGTTGGATGAAACTGTTTTGAGAAACTTAAAACCGTTCGACCTTCATGTAACCTATTAAAATGATTGTTCTCAATATAGTTGTAATAACAGTGAATTAGACTAAATGCAGGAAAAAAATCAAAAAAGTTCCATATGTGGTCTAATTTGTGATACAATGGTCTATATATGGAACGAAAAGGAAGGGGTGTGAAAACTTTTATTAATACAGATATAGAATTTAGAAAGCTCGCAGAAAACATACAAATAGCAAGAAAAAGAAGGAAGCTTAGTCTTTCAGCATTGGCCTTAAAGGCATCAATTTCAAAGACTGTTTTATCTCGAATTGAATCTGGAGATACAAGCGTAGGTATTGGAAAAGTACTTAATACTCTGGATGCATTAGGCTTACTAAAAGGCTTAGCTGATATGGCAAATCCTGAATTAGATAGAGAGCAGGCCATTAAAGAAATTGAACTGATTAGAGAAACAAAAATGAAAAGCCCTAAGAGTGTAGGAATTAATAATAAAGCGAAGAGTAAGCTCGTACGTTTTATGTAAAAGGACAATTGTGCAAGAGTTTTGGATATATATTTTTGTTGATGGTGATTATGTAAAATGTGCGAAACTTAGCATTACTGAAAGTCACTTTGAGATTAAATACTTAGACGAATATTTAAAATCTAAGAGCTTTATTGCTATTGATCCACAAAATATTGGACCCTATTCAAAAAGATTTAAAAATGATGAGCTATTTGGAGCTATTAGAGATAGCGCTCCTGACTATTGGGGACGAGAGTTACTAAATAGAAAATTTCAGATGGCAGAGCTGAATGAGATTGAATATGTTTTTGCTAATAATTTAGAACATGTTGGAGCTTTAGCATATTCACCAGTCAAATATGATGTTCCTATGAAATTAGAAAAAAATGGATGGGTAAATCACAAAATCAGAAAAATTGAAATTGAACAAATAATTGAGCAAACTGAACTGATGATTAAGGACGCAGACAGCGAAAAACTCAAGGAGCTTTTTGAATATGGACCAACACTTGGAGGTGGAAGACCGAAAGTGTCTTTAACTGTGGATAAAAAATTATATTTGGCCAAGTATGGGACTTCATTAGATTCTATTTCTGAACAAAAAATTGAATACGCTGCAATGAAGATGGCCACTGATCTTGGTCTTAATGTACCAAATATAATGCTTTCTAAGCATCTGGACCGAGATGTTTTTATGATTGAAAGATTCGATCGCTTTTATTTAAATGGTGATTTACACCGACTTCACTTTATTAGTGCATTAAGTCTTTGTGATTGGCATGAATTTGGGATGCCTGATTGGTCTTATCCTATTCTTTGCGATTATATTCAAAAGACAGGTAACTCAGAAGAGGAGATTAAAAAAGACTTAAGAGAGCTTTTTAGAAGAGTTGCCTACAATATTGCAGTTAATAATAATGATGATCATCCAAGAAATCATGGCTTGCTATATACAGAAGGTAGATGGGGACTTTCCCCTTTATATGATGTAGTACCTAAGGCGATTAAAGGGGAAACTTTTACGATAGCCATGAGTATAGGAATATATGAGAAAGAGGCATCAAAAAGAAATTTACTATCAGCAGCTAAGTATTTTCAGTTGAGTGAAACTGATGCGAACCAGTTAATTGATGAAATTAATGAATTTGTGAAAAAGAATTGGAAGCAATACTTCCAAAATGTAGGTATAAAAGATTCAATTATAACTCAGTTTGAAAATGCTATGAGGATAAAATAGACTGGCTATCTTAAACAGGTATACTCAGAGGGACTTAGGATGAACTTTTCCTCTCGAATTTTGATATAAACTTCATCACCAAGATTACAGTGATGAATACTTGATTTTGCTATAATCTCGAGATCATCTTCATGAATTATTTTAATTTGTTCACAGTATTTTGAAGCAGATAGGGTTTCAAAAAATTGCTCCCAATTATAAAAATGAAAAGAGCTTGATTGCCTTGTTCCTGATGTATAAAGATTCTTAATTTCAAGCACTTCACCCATATTGATACTCATATTAAGTTCATCCTCTGTTCTAAGAATGGGAATCAGAGTTTTGGGAGAAATGAGAAAAATATTTTGTTTATCATCTCCAACAATTTCGCATGATTGATAAGAGCTCAAAATATTGTAATTTTCAAAAATCTCTTGTTTCTTTTGGGAAGAGACAGTCATAAATGAAGAATTAGAAGACTTGCTCAAGTATTCAATCAAAGGGTTTTTTTTCTTTTTTAAATCCCTTAGTAGTTCTTGCCTGATTTCTTTTAAGGCATTAGTGATAAAGTTTGAAATTTTTGAGACTTCATACTTATGATAGGATTTTACCTGAGTGCCATAAGGCCCAGTAAGGCCCTCGATACTAATGGCCCCTTCGCTATCACAAACATGAACTTTAAGTGAATCCAGAGGATTGCCATCCGCCAAAATATCCAGGATTGACTGAGAAAGCTTTTGCACCGCATTTCTTTTTAATACTTCTTCAACTTCCTTAAAAACTTCAGCTGAGCAGGCCATATTTTTCATATGGTGGGTATCTCTTATGAGTTTAGCAAATAGGTAATCGTCACCGACTATTGGGTCATAGCTTATAGTTCTATTCCATATGAGCTGAATAGGGGATTTGGCAGAGGCCAAAACCGAGATAAATGCGGCGAGTATAAGAGCTATTTTTAACATAGGACTCTTCATAGTACGAAGGGCCTCACTTCGCAATTTTTTAGGGATAAATTGATTGTTATTATAAACGCAGCGTGCTATTTACACCTATGAACTTAGATCTCCAAGCACCAATTAAGCAACTTAAGCTGAACTTAACTCAAAGCTGGATTGCTCCTTATCTCAAGCAGCTTAAGCGAGAGCTTAAAGAGCGAGGATTATTTCATCATATTCATTTTTGGATATCAGATGAATGGTTTTGTCCTGATGGCATAACAGGAATCGCGATTCCCTTTTCTATTCTAGATCAGAGTTTAATGAACCTAGAGAGAAGAATGACCCATCAGGTGGATGGCGCGAGTCCAAGAGAGTTAATGAAGCTTTTAAGGCATGAGGCCGGACATGTATTAGATAATGCTTATGGCCTGAGACGTAAGAAAAAAAGACAAAAGCTCTTTGGACTTAGTTCTCAAAAGTATCCGTATTGCTATTATCCTAAAGACAATAATAATGAATTCGTCTCTTATGTTTACCCTTCATATTCTCAAGCTCATCCAGATGAAGATTGGGCCGAAACATTTGCCACATGGTTAGATCCAAAATCAAATTGGGAGAGAAAGTATACAACGGGAAAGGCGCGTAAGAAATTAGACTATGTAAATGAACTCATGGGTTCTCTCGCGAAAACGAAGCAATACAAAATCGATAAATCAGTCATGGATTCTTATAAAGAGATAGAGCTGACACTCGAAGATTATTATGAGAAAAAAAGAGAAAAATTAGGGTTTAAAAAGTCTAAACTCATAGCTTCTGAATTTGCTCATTATTTTAATAAGAATGGAAGCTATGATAAGGCCTCCATTTTTTTAAGCCGTAACCGTTTAAAAATCATCAGTGAATTAAGAGAAAATGGTGAGATCAATGAATATCAGGCCAATGTTGTTTTGCAGAAAATGATTGCTTATTGTAGGGAAGAGGATTTAAAATTAAATATGACTACTAATCTTCTTGAAACAAGAATTTCCAAAGCTTTAATGAGAAAGTGGAGGAGATTGATTCAAAGAAGAGAACATAAGGTTATAATGTGAAGAAAAGAAAGATTCTTCTTTTAGTTCATAAGCATCTTCTCCCAACCATTCAAAAAAATATTACTCAAGACCAAAGACAAACTTTAAATAATATCACTGAAATTGACGTTTACAATACACTTGTTGAATTGGGGCATGAAGTGCGGGCCTTGGGAGTTGAAAGCGATTTAGGCGTTATTCGTCAAACCATTGATGAATTTAAACCAAATATTGTTTTTAACTTGCTTGAAAGTTTTCATGGTATCGGTCTTTATGATCAAAATGTAGTGAGTTATTTAGAGCTTTTAAAAATGGCCTACACTGGATCAAACCCGAGAGGACTTATGATTGCAAGAGACAAGGCCCTGACTAAAAAAATTCTGACTTATCACCGAATTAAATGCCCTAAGTTCTTTGTTTTTCCCAAAAATAAAAAAGTTAAAAAACCTAATTGGTTAACGTTTCCACTTATTGTGAAATGCAGGAGTGAGGAATCCTCAACTGGAATTTCTCAATCCTCAGTTGTTCATAACGAAGAAAAACTTAATGAGAGAATTGCGTTTATTAATAAAAATTTAGCAGATGATGCTATCGTTGAAGAGTTTATAGAAGGTCGTGAAGTTTATGTCGGAGTTATAGGAAATTATCAATTAAAAACTTTTGCTAGTTGGGAATTGAAATTTGAAGGGGCCAAAAACCCAGGAAAGGAAATTTATACCTCGCGGGCCAAGTTTAATTATAAGTACAGAAAGGAAAAAGGTATTGGTGCTACCAAAGCGGTATTACCTACAGAAGTAGAACAAAAAATAAAACAAATTTGTAAAAGGTCTTACAAAGTATTAAATCTTAATGGCTATGGTCGAATTGATTTAAGAATTACCCCTGATAATGAAATTTATGTTCTAGAAGCAAATCCAAACCCCGCTTTAACCCGTGATGATGAATTTGTTGAGAGTGCAAAGTTTTCAAATTTGTCCTATCACCAATTGATATCTAAAATTATTGCTCTGGGTATAACTTGGCATTCTTATGATATTTAAGTCATAATAAGACTATGAAAGTCATTATTATTGTATTGCTATTAAGTTCTTACGTTTTCTCTAAAGGTCAAATCGTTGAAATCGTTTATTATAAAAACGATGTAACGCTGGATGGTAAGCCTATTTCAAAAGTCACTCGCTTTGGTGCAAATCAAGTTCTGAGAACGGGAGATAAATCCATCGTCGTTTTGAAGCTCAATTATTCTAAGGTTAAAATTGGTCCCAATTCAGAGTTCAGATTAGATCAGTATAAAAAAGAAATAACTAGTATGCAGCTTGATTCCGGAGAGAGTTTTGTTCAATATTTTAAGAATGAAGTGAATAAGGATATTAAGCATGATCTTAAATTTAAGACAAAAACTGCATCCATGGGAGTAAGAGGAACCACTTTTTACGTGGCCTACGGCAAGGGTGAGAAAAAGCAAGATGATACTTGGATGTGTGTCAAAAAAGGTAAAGTCGAAATTAAAAGCAACAAAGAAGACTTAAAAGAATCTGAAGAAGAACCCGTTCTCGTTGGAGCTGGTGAAGGTGTTGTTGTTCATAAAGAAGAGAGCAAAATTGAAAATAAGGTTAA
>CAYGUN010000174.1:0-6390 GCA_964353025.1 uncultured Bacteriovoracaceae bacterium | reverse complement strand
GGTTTTGTTCATGAGAAAATAAATTATAAAGTACCTTTGAAGATGAACAAATTTATTGAAATCTTCAGTCGCGAATTTCCTAGCTGGAATCAATCTTTTTTTGAAAAAATGGTTAATGATAGAAATATTCCTTTAGATAAAAACTTTGTTAATTATTCCAGAGGCCAGAAAATGCAATTGTCCTTAATGATGGCAATTGCAAGACAACCAGAGGTTTTATTAATTGATGAGGTTACATCTGTCCTGGATATAGCAGGTCAGAAGTATTTTTTATCCCTTCTACATGACTTGTGCCTCAAGGGTACGACTGTTATTTTGACTACAAATATAATTAGTGAAGCTCAGAATTTTTGTAATAAAATAGTTTATCTTCAAAATGGTGAAGTTCATTTTGCTGATACAAAGAAAAAATTTCTGGATCCTTATATTAAGCTAGAAGTCTCTAATCAAGTTTTAAGTGAAGAAAGTTTAAACTATAAAATGACCTTGGTTGAAGTGGGTGACTCTCATTCACATTTTGTGACTGAAAGGAGTCTTGTTTTTGATGAGCTCCCTGTGGAGTGCAAAGAGATCCCCATTTCATTAGAGGATGTTTTCTTACATTTTTATAAGTGCAAAAACTATGAAAACGTTGCTTAGATTGTTTTTTGTCCCACGACTTAAGAATATAGGACTACTTTTGGTCATAAGTATTGCTATGGTCTGTTTGTCTATCTACACAAGTCAATGGGAATTATTGATTGGGTCTGCAATGCTTAGTTTTATGTTCTTGTCATATGTTGCCTTTAATTCTCATATGACAGAAAATGTAGAGTGGTTGAAAAACTCGGCTTTTGATTCCAAAAAACTTTTCATGTATTATCTACTAGAACAAACTCTTGCCATTGCACTAATGGGCGCAATTCTATTAATGGGAACAATCGGCGCCATATTTGGTATTGAGTATTTTAAAGTTATTGCGGCAAAAGATCAGGCTGCATTAGAAAAAACATCCCATATTGCACAAATAGTGGCAGAAGAAAGTTTAAATAGCTTGAATTACTTTTCTGTTTCAGAAAAAGCATTAGAGACAGTTTTTCTTCTTTTCTTTATACATGCTGTGATTTACGGAGCAGAGTTAATTAAAACTTACTTTATTAAATTGAAGTTCGAAAGACGCTATACTAAGGAAGCCTATTTTTTTAATGGATTAATTGTAACTATTATCCTTTTTATATTTATGAAAGACACTTCTATGATAAGTCGAATTATAAATATGAAAATTGTCGTGATCCCAATGTTTATTGGCGTTGTCTCATACTCTCTTATTATTGCTGCAAATAATACATTTAAAATGTTTAAACAAGAATGGAAAAGTTGGCAGAGCATCGCGCCTCTTTCTATCGCAATAGCTATTTTTATATTTTCGCTAGTCTTTTCTAAGTTAAATTATGGATTAAATAAAAATATGGATGAAGTGATTGCTGAACAACGGTTTCAATGGGTTTTTTCTCCCTATATTTCAGAAGAAGAGGTTGCTTCATTTTATTTGAACGTAAAGCATGTAAACAACTTGGAATATTTGATTGAGAAGTTTCCACATTTTCCGGATGAGCATTTCTATACAGTACTAAATAACAGAGACAGCTTAAAAGGACTTATCGCGTTAACGAAATTATGGAAGCTTGAAGATTTGACTGAGAAAAAGCTCGAGGCCTATATGCTTAAGTTTGATAAGAAAATAGGGAAAGTACAAAATGAAAGGAAGAGGAAAAGTTTTTTATATTCATTATTTATTAATAACGAAGAATTTTGGATTAAGAGTGAAAAACATAATTTGAAATCAGAGTCTTTCAATACTATTACTCAATCGATTGTTAAAGAGTACTTAAGGAAACAAAAAAGGAATATTTCGTCGAAAGATAATTCAAAAAAAAAGGAACCCTCAATTTAGAGGAGTTCCTTTTAATTTTATGACCAATTAAAACTATTAGCCTAAAAGCCTTAGAGCATTTTGACCATTAACATTTGCTTGAGCAAGTACTGAAGTACCAGCTTGATTAAGAATACCATTTTTTGCATTCTCAGCTGTTTCAGAAGCATAATCAACATCTCTAATTCTTGAGTTTGCAGATTGCAAGTTTTCATTTGCAACTTGTAAGTTAGCAGAAGTTGAAGATAGTCTATTTTGTAATGCACCTAAGTTTGAACGAAATCTTGAAACTTGTTCAATAGCATTATCAACAGAAGCAAGTGACTCTTGTGCACCTTCTTTTGTATCAACTGATATGCCATCAACTTCCAAGTTACTAAGTGATGCATTAGTATAGCCTGCATCAAATTGAATTCTATCTTGGAAATCATCATTTTTGATCCCGATTTGGAAATCATAAATGTCACCAGAACCATCAAGAAGTTTTGAACCGTTAAATTCAGTCACTTCTGCAATTCTTTGCATTTCAAGTTTTAACTGTTGGTATTCCATGTCTGTAAAGCTTCTTTCTGTATCTCCAACAGTATCAGAAGCAGCTTGGATACCAAGTTCTCTTAGTCTGGTTAAAATGTTTTGCGTTTCATTAAGTCCACCTTCAGCAACTTGAATCATGGAAATACCATCATTCGCGTTCCTATCGGCTTGCATTGTTGAACGGATTTGAGATTTCAATTTTTCTGAAATCGCCAAACCAGCGGCATCGTCAGCTGCTTTTGTAATCCTTGAACCAGAAGACAACTTAGCTAGGGACTCATCCCCTTTCTTGTTGTTTACTGATAGAGATCTCTGAGCAGAAATCGAAGCAGTGTTAGTGTTAATACGGAAACCCATTGGCACCTCCCATGGTGTACTTTATCACTTCCATGTTTCGAATCTTATCCGTTAAGAATCGTCAAGCATCCATACCTGATGTTTTTAATTTTGAACTCGTCAGCACCCTTGATGAGCGAGACGTTATAGTTTTCGGTAGTATTTTAAGACACTTGAGACAAATAAAATGAGTGATTGAATTTTTTTGTAGTGTAAAAAGAACATACGAATAAAGCAATATTTCTTGTCGAAATCTGTTTAATTGTTAATCAGTAGCAGAATACAACTGTTGTTTTAGTATCTATTTCTGTGTAAAACTTTAAATTTTAATAAGTATTATTTATAAAAGCTGCATAAACTGAGCTAATGAGTCGGCCCTAAGTAGATGGCCACGAAGTGTTGGATTATCTTCAAACATGTACCTGGCCAGGCTTTTAAACCTTCTCAGGATTCTATTTTCATCAATTGATTTGATTAATATTTTTTTATAGTTTAAAAAGAATTCACTTTGCAGATGCGATAGTTGTTCTAGACCAAGAGTTCTTTTCTCCTTATAGGATTTTGCGAGCCATGGGTTTTTTAAGGCCCCTCTGGCAATCATAACTGCATGGCAATTAGTATGATCAAAAATTTTTTCAATATCATCTATATTCCAAATATCCCCATTTCCAATAATAGGAGTTTTTACTAGCTTAACGGCTTTTTTTATATAGTCCCAGTTAGCTCTACCTTTATAGAGCTGTTCTCGAGTTCTTCCGTGAATAGTAATGGAGTCAACACCTTGCGCTTCAAAAATCTTTAAACATGTCTCAAAATTCTTATCATCATGAAAACCCACTCGCATCTTAACACTGAAAAAATGAGGGAAGTTTTCTCTAAACTGTTTAATCATTTGCTCTAGCGTTTTAGGGTCTGATAACAAGTAAGAACCTCCAAATCTTTTGCAGACAGTTTTTGAAGGACAGCCTAAGTTTAAATCAACCCATTGAAATCCGAGGTCTTTTAATTGGATGAGTGTTTGCTCGCTATAGCTTTTATCAGAGGCCAGGACCTGAAAGATTGTTTTATTTCTGAGTATGGGGTTTTCGTAATGCTCTTTTCCAAAGTGCTTTAAAACATGCTTTTCAGGATAAATTCCAGTGCTTGGAATCCTTAAGAAGTCACAGGCCATAATATCCCAGTCAGGGTATTGCAAGTGGATTAATTCCCTATAATATCTATCGGTTATGCCCTCCATTGGAGCAAGGATTAATGAATTTTTTTCAATCATATGAAGTCTTTTTACCAGCTGTGTTAAAGATTCTATACTTCATTGTTTAGATGTTGTAAAAGGTAAGCGTTACAAGCCTAGAAACAAGGAAAATGGTGAATTATAAAAAACTTTAGTAGATGAGGTCGTCTACTAGATTTGAAGGGAATTATGTTGAAGTTGGTACCATTTTTAATCTTTATTTTACTCTCATGTGGAAAAGTTGATCAAACTAACGATAACTTTGATAAAACAAATGATAATATTTCAAAAACAAACGACAATATTTCTGTCGCAAGTGACTTGCTGGGCGATGTTGTCGGACTTATTCAAAATGGTAAGGTTCTCGTTTTTAAAAGAGACTTTATATCTCCTGATAATATTAGTTTAAAACCTAAATTGTTGAAGATAAAGACAAACAAAGACATTGGCTTTATTACAATTGATACGTCGACTTTAAGAACATTTATAAATCCTCTTGATGGGGAAACTTATTATCTTGTTCCTGAAAGGATTGCATCAGCACTAAGTTACGAGGATTTCACACAACAACTTTATGTAGAAGGAAGCCTTTGGGCCGAAGTCTATGGGTTAGTTGGAGGAGCGATAGTTCAAATTCAAGAAGTTTTTATAAATACGTTACTTGAGAATGAAGAATATCTCGTAAGTTTAATGGCCAGAGGACACGACTTAATCAGATTGAAAGAATGTCCTTTGCTTCTTGAGCAATGGGGTTGGCTTACTGGAGAAGTTGAGCGAATTAAATTTTACCAATTAAAATATGCAAGAGAGAAAAAGCTTCGTAAAAAGGAATTATTACAGCTTGAGGGCAATATTAACTTTCGAAAATGCCAAGAGTTACGAGATACCAGCACCTTTAGTTCCCTCGAGAGAGTTATTGAAGTCCAAGTAAAGCTTGCAAAAGATTGGAAGGAATTTAAGGGCTCCTGGGATAAATATTATATTAATTGGAAAACTCTAAACCCTATTGAGTTCACCTCTCAATTAAATGCCGGTATCACTCTTCCTGTTATCGAAGATTTCAAGGTTTTAGGATTACATAAATCTCTTCGAGAAAGCTATGCACAGCAAATGAGTTATCTATGGGTAGTGAAGGGAAGACTGCTTAATAGTGGTTTTGATAGTTTTAAGCAGTTCATATTATCTAAAGCGGCTTCTGGCTTGGAAATTGATCCTGTTAACCCATTCTCATTTAGTGAACTATCAGATGAAGAGTTTGAAATTATAAGGCAATTTTTCGAAAGAGCATTATATTCAGCAAATTCCAAAAAAGAAGCGAAAGCATTTCGCCTTTTTATTTCAGATGCTGTTTTTGTTATGTATGAAAGGCAGCTCATTCAAAGAAAGATTGTTCGTACTTTGAAAAAATTAAAAGTAGAGAGTCAGAACTAGTTTTCTAGGTGACGTGTTAGTACGGTATTCGCATAAGTATATCCCTTGCCAAGTTCCAAGGTTTAATTGGTGGTTTGTAATCGGTATACTTAAGTTATGCCCCACTAACGATGATTTTATATGTGCTGGCATATCATCTGGGCCTTCTATTGTATGGGTATAGAAATCTTCATTTTCCTTAATTAAATTATCCATAGAGCTATTGAAATCATCTCTAACAGAAGAATCGGCATTCTCATTAATGGTGAGACCTGCTGATGTATGTTTGATGAAAATATTAAGAATTCCTTTTGGAGGCAGTTGCTTTAATTGTTCAGATATATACTGGGTAATGAGGTGGTGTCCTCGGGAAAAAGCAGGAAGAGTAAATTCAATTTGTTCAATCATATTTTCAGGCCACTTTTTTCTCAACTCGAGACTTAGGCATAACGACTTCATGAGGGAAGACAACGGCTCCTTCTCCTATAATAACATCACCCATAAGACTTGCTCGTAAGCCTATAGTTGCTTTGTTTTTGATTTGAAGTTTGTCGATAATAAGAATCCCTTTCATTCCATAGTGAGCGATAAGAGTCGCCGAACCACCAATTGTTACATAATCACCAATTTCTATCAGGCAGGGATCTGAGATATGTGAAGTATTAATGATACTGCCTTTTCCAATTTTCATTCCCATCATTTTGAAAAACATAAGGTTCATTGGTGTTGGAGTGATAAACTCCAAAAAAGTGTATCTTACTAAGTAGGTAAGAGCATTATGGTAAAACCAGGGGATTACGCTTAGTGAGTACCATGTAGTTCTACATGGTTTTACTTTTAGAGGTAAGAACTTGTTCACAATAGGGACAACGATAATAAGGCAAAGTCCATAAATGAAGTATCCTGCAGCAATGGACATTCCTATAGCGGGGTATTTTATATAGGCTGCTAAGCTTTGCGTTTGTTG
>CAYGUN010000173.1:0-6396 GCA_964353025.1 uncultured Bacteriovoracaceae bacterium | reverse complement strand
TATCAGAAAGCCTTCCAAGAAAATTTAACGTTATACATGAAAAACCTCCTCAAATTATGTTACCAAATAATAATGAAGTTATTAAACATCCTTATCTCTATGAATATATCAACGATTACTCCAAGGCCTTGTTTGAAGTTAATTTAAAGTGGCTAACATCATTTAATATCGAAAAGTCTGAAATCCTTATTGCAAATGATAAAAAATTTAAAAAAGTTGTTAAAAGCTCAAAACTTGAACAAACATTCTTAGCAGAGAAACTAAAACCTGGAAAATATTTCTGGAAAGTGCGCCTCAATGACTCCAGCACAATAAAGCGAACCTGGTCAAAAGTTGCCAATTTTGAAATTCAAGTTATAAAATCAAAAAAAATTCCAAGGTTAATATCTCCTATCAAGAAGCAAGTTCATAATATGTTTGATTTTTCAATCGTAATAGGACTTCAATGGGAAGAATTAAGTGATATTCAAGAGTATCATCTTGAAATATCAAAAAGTATAAAGTTTGAAAAAGAGAATATTATAGTCAAAGAAGTTCTTGGTGATAATGAATTTAGTTGGAGTACAGAACTTAAAGATACTTTTTATTGGAGAATTCGTACAGTTAGTAAAGAAGGTGTTGTCTCTCAATATTCTAAACCTGAGTCTTTTATTATTAAAGACCCTCCTCCACCTACTGCTCCAGAAATAAAAGAAGAGACACTTGAAAAAGAATTTGGAAAGCTCTCCCCTCCAAATCAAAAGTTTGATCTTTTTTCTTTTTTTATAGCAAATTCTTTTGCTGAAGATGAAGAAATTGTTACCGCTGTCGATCTTGAATGGGCAAAAGTGGAGAGGGCCGTAAAATATAAAATTGAAATCTCTCCTACTCGAAAATTCACTAAGATTATCCATGAACACGAAAGTTCAAAGACATCATATACTTGGAAGCATGATCAAGTTGGAACATATTATTGGAGGGTTAGGGCCATTGATAAAAAAGGAATTATTGGAATTCCTAGCAAACCTGGAACGATTAAACTTAGGTTTGGAGAGCCCGAACCTTTTGGAGAAAATGACTTCAGGTATGATATTAATAATGAATCAATTGTTCATAGCTCAACTCAAATTAAACTCGAATGGACCACTGGCAAATTTGCTTATAAGTATCAAGTTCAATTAGCAGATAATAAATCTTTTAGAAATTCAAAGCGTATTTATGCTAAAAAGAATTTTCTTATGATAGACATTGATTATGGAAAAAAATATTACTGGAGGGTCAGATCTATCGATAAGCAAGGCCGTATTGGTAGTAATTACTCCAAAATTAAGTTAATTCAAGCTAAACCTATTATTAATGACTACTTCACTATTTTAGTATCACCGTTAGACGCAACCAAATTTCGCTACACTGAAACCCAGCAAGCTCCTATTTTGTTTAAATGGAAGCCTGTTCCTTTTGCTGATAAGTATGAAATTGAAATATCTCAAGATAAGTATTTTGAAACAGTGAGATTAAGGAAAATAACGAAAAACACTCACTTTAAATATGTTGGAGAGAGTCCACTACGCCCTACATACTATTGGCGTGTCAGGGCCATCAATGAACACTCGACTGCGATATGGTCTGATACTTATACCTTTAATATTATTTCAAATGAAAACCTCGATATTCCACAAATTATTTACCCTACTCCAAATACTTTTAAAGGCCAAAATGAAATGGCCGATGTCTACTTTGAATGGAAGGATGTAGAAGAAGCCCTTAGCTATGTAATAGAATTAGGCGTAGACAAAGATTTTAAGTTTGGCAAAAGAGTATTCCTCGCCTCAAATGCCAATGCTGTCATTAAACTTAAGACTCGCTCCACTTATTACTACCGAATTCGCTCTTCTTATATCATCCCTGTTGACACTAATGTTTCAGAGCTTAAGAATGTCCCCACAAAGGGGATAGGACCTGTTAGTAAGATGCATGAATTTATTTTAAATAAGGGATACTCTTCCAAAATTAATCTCGAAATTGGTTTTTCAAATTATTCCTATACTAACGATATCTCAAGCTCCACAGCTAACTTAGGAAAAGGCTCTGGAAGCAATACTGGTAATGAATATAATCTTAGTTATACTTGGTTCCCTCAGTTTTTAGGTGGAAATTTAGGTTTAGGTATTGGTGTTGAAGAAGGATCGTCTAAGCTTCAATATGTAGATCAAGATAATTCAGCCGCAGGTGAGTTTGCTTACAGGCAATCTGACACACGCTTGTTTCTAAACTATAGAACAAGCCTAAGTCGAGTAAATACCTTTGAATTTTCAGTAGGAGTTGCCAAGGTAAAAAGATCTTATCCCTATCTAAATTCAATTTCGCTCTTTGAAAGCCGATTTGCTGACGAGACATACTTAGAGAGTGATTTTTCCTTTCGGTGGCTTAAGAAAAAAAACTACTTCCATCGAATTGGTATTATGTCTGGTGTTTCTACCAACGCATCTATGTACTACATGCCATGGTATGAAATGAAATTCTTCAGAAATAGTAGCTGGTATGGATTTAAAGTTAAGTACAAATCCCATACTGTGAATTATAAGTTTGATTCCACATTACCTCAAAGTGACAGCTTTAACATTAATTCTACCTCTATACTATTTGTAACGGGAATAGGTTTTTAATGGGAATTGAAACTAAATTCGCTGATAAGGTTGTCCTCATTATAGAGGAGAAACAGGCTTTAAGAGATAAAGCTCGAAACTTCTTACTCATAAATAAAGCGGAGACCGTCATTGACGCTGCAAATTTCCAAGAAGGTTACGATAAAATCCCCGCCAATGGATTTGATTATTGTATATGCGACTATAAAATCTTTAATACTAATGCTCAGACTTTCATCAAGCTTCTAAGACGTGATAAAAAGCTTGAAAACGACGACCAGCTCATTATGGCCGATGATTTCTACCAAGAGCTTGAAGAATGTATAAAAAGCAAATCTGCAAAAAAAGTTAACATAAACAAAGAAGAGAAAAGCTTTGATGCTCAGATTGAAGAACATATTTCGAAAGAGCTCACAGAGATCCACCGCTCCTATTGCTCTGTTAAGAGCCTACTACTCGTAAAAAGTACCAACCAGCCTGTAGAGGCCACCATTTTAAATATTGATACAACAGACCTCACTATTACGTTATCGACTTCATCAATGGAAGAACTTGATAATTATGCCAGACAAATCAAATTCGAATCACATATTGAGGGAAAAGTTAAATCTTATACCATTATTGGAGATGTAAGTATTCTTGATGATAGTAAAGAAAAAATAAGGGAACTTGAACTCAAAGTTCCCGAACAATATAGTAATATTTTAACTGAAATTGAAACAGATCTCTTTACAGCGCAAGAAAAGACAAAGATTTTATTACGGATTATGAAAGGAGAGCTATAAAATATAGCTACTCCTTATAATCAGAATTTGAAATAAGGTTTTGAATTGAATCCTCAAACTCCCCCAGCTCCTGATAGTTAATACCAATCTTTTCAAACTCCATTTCAGGTACACTCTTTAACTCTTCCATATTTAAATTTCTAAGGAGCTTTAGAACAATACCAGGTAGTTCTGCATATCGAAGTGGTCTCTCCACAACATAACGTCCATAACCATCTTTTACTTTTAAACTTCTTAAGAATTCTCTTTCTGTAACAACATAATTTTTTACTAAGCCAAAGTAATCAATATCAGCTTCTGAAGGGTCAATATCCCCTCTTTTTTTCTTTTGAGTTTTCTGAATCTTAACCTTTGCTTTTTCAACATTTTCTTGATTTTGATCTTCTTGTTTATTTAGATCAATTCGTAACTTTGCTAATTTGCTCTGAAGCTTTTGGCTCTCTTTTTTTCTATTTTTTAATATTACTTCATACTGAGAATATACTTCTTCTTTTAACTTTTCATTTTTATCAACTAGCTGCTTAGACAGTTCAGAGTACTCCTTTTCAAGTTCATTTGCTTCTGCACTTAGGTCTTCTGATAGCTTAAATCCTTTTCCTGGATTGTTTATTTTATGCTTAAACAAACTTAGTTCATGCTCAGTATTTAATTTTTCAATTTTAAGCTCAGCAATTTGCTCTTTAAGTTTGGTCACTTTGCGTGGTCTTCTTTCTTGAGATTCTAACTCCTCAAGTTTTACTTGTTTTTGTTCTAATTTTTTATTGATAGATTTAAGCTCGTTTTGAGACTTACTTTGCGCTTTTAACAGTTTCTCATCCACTGCAAGGTCAACTAACTGCGCTGTTTCAACCTCATTTATAGTACTCATCTGATTTTGCCAAATTTGAGTTTCAACTACATTTAGCTTTCCGCTCACAATAGCTATTTCAGCTCTCAAATTCTTAATCTTACTAGACTCTTCTTCCAACTCTTGCTCTGTTAATTGATTGTTTTCTAGTCTTACAATTTCATAATCAACTTTTTGAAGCTCTCTGCGAATGTCATCACTCTCATTCTCAAGCTCTGTTATTTCACGAGTCCCTTTAAAAGCTGCCTCTTTGATTGGGCTGGAGCCATAAAAGTCAGGACTCCAATCAAACAGTACCATCTTAAGTTTTGAGTAAAGGTTCTTATGTAAATGCGAAACATGAGCTATTCCGATAAGTGGAAGAAATTTTACTCTTAACTCTAATAAGTACAGAAACGCTTCCTCTCCTGATTTTCGAGTGAGAACTTTGTAATAAACAGGAAGTTTTGATTCAGGAATCTTATCTACGTAAATGGCCTTGAAACCATCGTGAATGATATCTAACATGCTTCGACAAGCCATTGGTCTAATTTGCGAATGCGCATGCTCGCACCATGGATTTTTTAAGTGAAGTGCCGCTGCAAGGGCCTTAATGTTTCCATCATTTCCCTTAACGTTTGTTACATTATACTTTCCACTTTTAGGCATAAATTCTGTTGCAAGCCTTCTTAATGTTTTCATATCATCAATGAGTTTGGCTTCATAAAATGCATTGTAATTAAGGAAACGTGTGTTAGCGACCTGGAAACTTACTTGGTTGTACATTGACTTTATAAACGATCCCATCGTTCTTGCTTTGAGATCAAAAGATTTAGCATTTTTCACATCCTCAATCGCTCTTGCTACCGCATCTTCAGAGCCACCTGATACCGACATATAGGCCAAAGGCTCTGTTGTATTCGCTGCTTTCTCAGAATTAACCGATGCGTTTTCAGCATTCTTCATCATTTTACAAGAATTAAAGATTAGTAATAAAGGGAGTAACAAAACCCATAAATTTTTCATATTCTCTCTCCTAGAATAGTTATTTATTTAGACTTAGCATTCAACCGAAATGGGGTACATCTTATCTGAAGTTTTTACATATGTTCTATGCATATGAAGTTTACAAATAGTAAGAAAGTGAGAAATTTTTGGCCTAAACTAAGCGCACGAACGTGCTTTCAAAGGCCTGTCGAAATAGAAAAAGCAAATCGTCTATCTTCTAATGTTCTAAAATTATTTGGTGTGGCCTCAGTAGCATAAGTTATGAAATCAAATGAAGCTCTACTGGTTTTGAAACCAACTCCAGCAGAACCAAAACCATCGCCATAACCAAAACGCAGAAAGAATTTTCTTGAAAAATCAAATTCCATTCCCACCATTGCACGTCTTTCAAAAATTTTATCATGCTTATTGGCCACGTCTTTCAAATTCCCTTCAATATGAAATCTAAACCCTTTGCCAAGGATTGGAGTAATTGAAAATCCAAGATCTGTTGTTTGCCTAACAGGTTCAGGCTTACCTGCTCCACTTACATCTGAAAAATCTTGTTGGGCCGCATTTCTAAAGACCCAAGAAAAAGTAGGCAACCATACAATAGGAAGAGTTAATTTTGAGCCTACGGTAATGATACTGGCACTCCCTCTTTTGTACATATCGCTTTCAACGTTTAAGGGTTGAGTAATGTCTAAATTGTGTTCTAAGTACTCTCTACGATGTAAATGCATATAACTTACACCAATTTTTAGTACTCCTCCCCAAATCGAAACATTGGTTGAAACAATTGGTCCAAAATCATAGCGATCACCAAATTCAAAATTGGCAGCTGGATCTTCAGCAACAAAGGCCCTCGTCTGCCTAGTATAAAACCATCCTAGAGTTAAAAATCTCATGGTAAAGTTTGGATAAAAGTTAAATCGATTATGAAGTAAATTCCCTCTATTCTGCCCCAATAATTGTCTCATCCCATCATCTGTAAAATTATTATCAGCATCCTTTAACTTATCAAAAATATTTCCACTCAGTGCGAGATCGAGCATGTTCTTATTTGTTTCAAGATGAATATTAAAAAGTCTAAGAGTTGGCTCTTTTATACTACCGAGTCCTGCTGGGTTATAAAATGCGGAGTACTCATCATCTACTTTAGAAATGTAAGCGT
>CAYGUN010000172.1:0-6398 GCA_964353025.1 uncultured Bacteriovoracaceae bacterium | reverse complement strand
GGTTTCCCTTCTCCAGGTTCGCCCCAATTTCATCGTTGATAGTAGCTACAATTTCATCTGATAACTCTTTTAAAGAGCTTAGCTCTTCCTTGCTCCAAGTTGGAATAACGTCTTTCACTTGTTTATCAAGTAGTTTTAAAACTTGTAGCAGGCTTGCGATAGCGCTTGAGAGGTTGACTAGATCTCCTCCATTGGCACGTTTACTCGTGACTTTTGCCATAATTCTATCGATATCCCTGACATCTTTTAGAATTTCACGGATACAGGTGAGCCCTTCATAATTCTTTTTAAAAGAGTCTATGACATCGTATCTTTTGTTAATGGATTCCACTTCTCTTAAAGGGTTTAAGAAAAGGCTTTTTAGCATTCTTGTGCCCATGGAAGTTTTTGTTTTATCAAAAAAGCCTATGATTGATTGCCGGTAAGTATCTCTTGATTTTGGAAAAACTTCGAGCCCAACTAAAGTGGGGTAGGTTATTTTTAGAGTTTTTTTAGAGTTGATAACTCTAAACGGCCTAATATGGGCAATACTCTCTAGAGATTGAGTTGAACAAATATAATAAGAGAGGGCACCAATAGGATTAAGGATCCCTTTGGTCGTTTTTAAAATTTCATCCCTTTCAAAGCTTGGAATTAATTTTTCCGTATATAAAGAAGAGAATTTTGTTTCAAAATAATCTTGCGATAGATTTGTTTCTAACATTGATGATTTTTGAAGATAGTCTTTAATTTTTTCTTTGTTTTCCCACTGGCCAAGGTAGGTAATAAATTCTTTGGGGGCATAAATTTGTAATGCTTCAACGAGTTCATTCTCACTGCTGCAGTTAAGGCCAAAGAAGTCACCTGTTGTGTAATCAATCATAACCAGAAGGTAGTTCTGGTCGATTTCAAAAGCACAGGCCATAAATTTATTTTCAGTTTTTTCAGTTTTTTCTAAATCAAAAGGCATTCCGGGACTTACAACTTGGGTGACTGCTCGTTTAACAATACCGCGAGCAAGTTTTGGGTCTTCCACTTGCTCACAGATTGCAGCTTTCATGCCTTGCGAGGTAATTCTGTCGATATAAGTTGAAGCGGCATGATGAGGAATTCCGGCCATGGGAATTGGGGTATCTCCAATTTTTCCTCTATGAGTAAGAGCAATATTAAGAACCCTTGAGGCCATTCTTGCATCTTCGAAAAAAAGCTCATAAAAATCCCCCATCCTAAATAGGAGAAGGGTGTCAGCATATTGCTTTTTAATGCTATAGAACTGGTCCATCATTGGCGTGAGTTTGTGCCCACTCGCAATAATGGAATCTAATTCCTGTAATGTTGTCTTTTCTTCCTCTGCAATCTTCATTTTGAATCAAGACATTAGCATGGAGTTTATAAATGAAAAACCCTTTTAATATTGTTATCTTAGGGTTTCTTTCGGTATAATAAATGACTTAGAAAGGAGCCGTTTTGATTCACCTGCGCTCTCTCATAGTGCTATGCGTTTTTTTTATGCTCACATTTGCGACATTTTTTTTCGCATTTCAGTTAGATAGAGAAGAAGACTTAGCTGGGATGGATAGAAATCAGCGTCAATTTGAAGCAAACAGTCAATTCAAACAAGTTAAATACTATCTCTATGAAAATGATAAGAGAGTACTCCATTTTAATGCAGATGAGCTTACAACTCCTAGTCGTTCTGAAAATGGAGATGTGAGCTTTGTTCAGCCTCACGGTGAAATTTTCTCAAATGAGTCAGATGAACCTGTTTTCTTTCGTGCTGATGGTGGGCAATATTTAAGAGATGCTCAAGAGATCAGCTTAAAAAGTAATGTGCAGCTTTTTTACGACAAAGCAGAATTTGAGGCTATTGTGCTTAAGTTTTGGCCAAATAAAAACTACTTTGCCGCTTGGGGGAATATTCGTTCTACAACCCTCGATCCTATTACCAGTGACAAGCTTGAAATTCGCTCAAATGAAGTTCAAGGGTGGCCCTCAAAAAAAGAGTCTCTTTACACAGGTAATGTTGAGGGAAAAATTACTAAAAAAAGACTTTACCAGCAGGGAATTGAGTTTAGTTCAGACATACTTAAAGCAAATTTATTGGAGTCGCTAATAACCATGAATGGTAATATTTCTCTTAAAAAACAGAGGCTTACAGCCAAAGCTGGTAGGGCAGAAATCTTCTTGGAAAACTATAATAAAAAGCTCAAGTACTACGCGCTTTATGACGATATAAGAGTTGAAGAAAAGTTAACGCTAAGAGATGGCAATTTTTTAGTACGAAAGGCGTATTCGGAATCACTTGAAGGATTTCAGTCGCTTGGAAAAATTGTTTTGTCTGGTGCTCCTCGAGTGATTCAAGGTGACGATATCATTAAGGGCTACCAGATAACATTGAGAGAGAATACAGAGCTTGTTGAAGTAGATGATGCAAACTCAGTTTTTTCTATAAAGAAGGAAGATTGATCATGGAAGTTCAGTTAAGTGCAAATGGATTAACGAAAAGCTTTAATGGGCGCCAGGTTGTTAAAGGCGTGAGTATAGACGTTAAGCAAGGTGAAGTTGTGGGCCTATTGGGTCCCAACGGTGCAGGAAAGACAACTTCGTTTTATATGATTGTTGGCCTGATACCTGCGGATGAAGGGAGTATTACTCTGACTAATGAAGATGTGACGCAGTTACCGATTCATCAAAGGGCCCTAAAGGGAATAGGTTATCTTCCTCAAGAGGCTTCGGTGTTTAGAGAGTTAACTGTTGAAGAAAATATTTTTTCAGTTTTAGAGGTGAGAATGTTGTCTCGCTCTCAAAGATTGAAGCTCTTAAATGACTTGATAAAAGACTTCGGGCTTAGTCATATTAGAAAGTCAAAAGGGCGAGAGCTCTCAGGCGGTGAGAGACGCAGAGTCGAGATTGCTCGAACTCTGGCATTAGAGCCAAAGTTTATTTTGCTTGATGAGCCTTTTGCTGGAGTTGACCCTCTAGCTGTTAATGATATCCAAGGAGTCATTAGCAAACTGAAAGAAAGAAATATTGGGGTTCTTATTACCGATCATAGTGTCCGTGAAACACTAGGGATTGTTGATAGGGCCTATATTATGAATAGTGGTGAACTACTGGTAAGTGGAACTCCAGCAGAAATCTTGGCCAGTGAAACGGCAAAAAAGTTTTACTTAGGCGAAGATTTCAAAATGTAGTCCACAGGAGTTTTTTTATGGCGATGAAAATGAATATGGGACTGAAGCAAACACAAAGTTTGATGATGACTCCCCAGCTACAACAGGCCATTAAGCTATTAACTCTCACTCATCTTGAGATGACTAATGTTATTGCTCAAGAGATGGTGGAAAACCCAATGATTGAAGAAATGGGGGGAGAGTTAAGTAAAGAAGAAATGCGCGATAGTGCAAAAGAAGATATTCAAAATAAAGAAGCAACTTCTGATGACTTTAAAGGTCCAGAGCTTATGGACTCGTCAAAAGATAATTTTGATTGGGAGCAATACGTAGATGCTTATAATTCAAATTCGTCATCAGCTCCTAAGTCTGCTTCTGAGTTTAATTCAAATGACGATCAACCCAACTATGAAAATATGGTTTCCAAAGATCAAACGTTACAAGAGCATCTTGAGTGGCAACTTAAGATGGAAAGTCTCTTGGAAGAAGAGTGGGAAGTTGCCTTACAAATCATTCACAATCTTGATGACGATGGTTACTTAGAAGAAGACATTGAAAACATTATTGCTCACTGTAAGCTAGAAAGAGAAGACGCTTTTGAAATCCTTAAAATGATTCAAAACCTTGATCCTCTGGGAGTAGCGGCACGAAGCTTAGAAGAGTGTCTTCTCATTCAAGCCCAGGCCCTTGAGCTTCGCGCTCCATTGGTTGAACTGATTATCAAAGAACACCTTACTGATTTACATAAAAGGGATTACCATGCCATCGCCAAGAAAACAGGCGTTGATACGGAGATGATAAAAGAAGCAGAGCTTATTATTACAGGCTTTAATCCAAAACCAGGAAAACTTATTGGTATTGATGAAACTCAATATGTTGTGCCTGATATTTATGTGAAAGAAGTGGGGGGAGAGTTCATTGTTAAGCTTAACAATGATGGTATTCCAAGACTTAAAATTTCAAACTTATACAAATCAATTTTAAAGGCCCAGCACTCTCAGGATGATAAAGCGAAAGAATACATCCAAGATAAACTTAGGGCCGCTATGTGGTTAATTAAATCTATTGAAAATCGTCAAAAGACAATCGATAAAGTGGCCAATGCTATTGTAAAGTATCAACCTGAGTTTTTCAGGAAAGGACCTGCTTTTTTAAGACCCATGATCCTTAAAGATATTGCAGCTGAAATTGGCATGCATGAGTCAACTGTTTCTCGTGTAACAACAAATAAGTTTATGCATACGCCAATAGGTGTATTTGAACTCAAGTATTTCTTCAATACAGGTATTGGAGGAAAGAACGGTGGTATTGATATAGCTTCTGAAAGCCTTAAGCTTAAAATCAAGGAGTTAGTTGATAACGAGAATCCTAAAAAGCCTTTAAGCGACCAAAAAATATCCGAGATACTTAGTGTTAAAGATATTGTTGTCGCAAGAAGAACTGTCGCTAAATATAGGGAAGTGATGAATATTCTTCCTTCTTCAAAAAGAAAAAGACTGAACTAGAAATGGCAAATATGTTATAATAACTCACTTACTTTAATTAAGAGGTAAGTATAGTCGAGAGAGGAATTTTTATGAATGTGAAGATCTCTTTTAAGCACCTAGAACACACACCAGCGCTGGATGAAAAAATTCAAGCCAAGTCAAAACGTTTTTCAAAGTATATAGATGGAAACGTAGATGTTCATTGGTTATGTTATGTTGAAGATGGAAACCACACGGCTGAGATTAAATTACTTGGCCCTCAGTTTGAGTATCATGCAAAAGCTTACTCTGAGACAATGTATAAGACTCTCGATATGGTTGTTTCAAAAGTTGAAAAACAACTCCATAAAAAGAAAGATAAGTGGAAAGATCATATTCATCACAAGCATGACAAGATTCTGAAAGAAGAATTAGTTGATGAATTAGAGAAGGATGAGGAAAAAGTCATTCAAGACCAATATGACGAAGATGTAGCTTAAATAAAGAATTAAAAAAGCCCCTAAATTTGAGGGCTTTTTTAATTACCTAATTGGAAAAAATCAATATTCATTGAATATATTTCCTCTTCAGGGGAAGGGGTTAAGATTGGCTCAATTTCTTCAAGTGCCTTAAGAAGAATATCTTTAATTTTAGTATAGTCTTCTTTAGACATAGCAAGAACTGAGGAATAGTGAAGGTTCTCAGCATGCTTTCGCTCTAGAGATTTAATGGCCTCAATCCTCCAATTCGTATGATGCTTGAAAATCATAGGAGATTCCGACTCTAGGTGAATACGAGTTTTCCCTATTTTGTAATTTAAAGCGTTTTTCTCTATAAACTTTTTCTCTTCTAGGAACTCCAATACATCAGTAGCAAGTTCTTCTGTAAGGTTGAACTTTTGAGCGATATTAGATTTTGTTTGAAACTGTTTAATAGAAGTTACTATATGAATCGCACTGTAATACCAGTGAGAGTAATACTTCACGAAATCTTTTTCTGAGAGTTTCGTGTTAACCTTAATGCGGGCTTTAACCTGGTTTCTTTGCTCTTTGATTAAATTGATTTGTTCATCATAAAATTGAATTAAAGATTGGCTGCCAGCTTTAGCTTTTTCCACTAAGAGCATAAAAAACTTTCTCTGCTCCAAGCTGTGTTCAAGGAATTTACTAATTTCAATAGAGTGCTCTAGGCTAAAGTGGGAATGTCCATTTAGCACTTGTGAGATATATCCTGTTTGGCAGTTTAGTCGTTGGGCCAAACGAGAGCGAGCGCCTCTGTTTTCTCCCTTGGTGCTCAAGAGTTCATTTAAGTAGGTTTTATAATCATGGAAGTCAAAAATATTCATAAATTCAGCCAGTTATAATTTGTAAGTATTTACTAAGAAATTATATCATTATTTAAGAAGAAAAACCTATAATGAACAAAAATAACCTGATAGTTTGCATTGCAATATAAAAATAACAATCTCGGGAGATGCCTCTTGGGGTTTTGTTTAAAAAGGAGTAATTATATGGCAATGCGAAATAAAATTATCATCATGTTTTCAATTTCATGTTTATCAAGTACTTCCTTTGCACAAAAGGATGGGGCACCAGAAGAGGTTCTCCAAATTTTTTCAAAAGATTATTTTAAAGATGTAATTATTGTTAAGGGTGCTGGTTCTTCGGGAGGAGGAGATTTGCCTCTTTTATCTGAATATGTAGATTTAACTCCTGATTCAGATAAGGTTGAATATTACAAAGCTTGGATGTTTAGACTTGCAAGGTTTGGACTAGAAGAG
>CAYGUN010000171.1:0-6405 GCA_964353025.1 uncultured Bacteriovoracaceae bacterium | reverse complement strand
ATTTTAATTATGGGGTTTTGAATCCTCCTGTAATAGCAGCGCCATTATAAGCAGGTGTTTGGATAGAGCTATCTTCAAGGGAAGTATTAAGGTCCCCTGTATTTACAGCTTGGACAAATCTTGAGTGAGCTTCATTTGCTCCTTTTGATTGGCCAATGGTTTGAGCATCACTAATACCAGCGCTTTTACCAGTCTGATAACCTTTTGATTTTCCAAATTCAAGACCTTCTTGATATACACCCCAGCCATTTTGGTTTCTATTCTCAAACACTCGGTAGAGATTGTATCCGTTCCAAAGGCCATTGACGAAATTGAATCTAAAGTTTTCTCTTTTTCCATAAGTCAGAGCAATTCTATTTGCAACAGTTCTTGCCTGTTGATCAGCGTAATCTTTGATTTTGCTATCGGGTATAGGATCTCTTTCAGGAATTCGAGGTTGGTCATGATCTCCATCAGAGCCACCTAGGTTTGCGTAAGTACGACTAAGGTGGTTAGAATTCAAAGCAGGTATTTCAGCATAGACTTGTTCATCACTATTAAAGCTAGTTCTAATGACATGGGATAAGTTCCCACTTGTACTATACTCTGAATCTACTTGGGTTTTAGAATTACTATTTTTGTGTTTTTTATAAAAGATAACTTTTTGCTCTCCACCTGATATTCCATTAATCACAACTTTAATTTTACCTTGGGATAAAGCACTAAAGTTATAAGTTGGAGCACTTATAGCACTTAAGCTAAATAATAGAAGTATTAGATAGATAAACAATTTCATAGATTCCCCCCTAGGAATTTGTCTTTAATTCTCAGTTAAAGACGATAACTAAGAAATTTGTATGCAAGGGGGGAACTTGTGTAAAGTGGGTTAAATGGAGTGTATAAAACTTACAGATAATGCGCAGGGTTGTCGCTTCTGAAAGAAAATAATTCTTTGTTACTTTTTGGCTATTTTAACACAATTACGCCCTGCTTCTTTAGCAGCATATAAAGCAGTGTCTGCTTTTTTTATAACTTCTGCTGGAGTTAAGATATGAGATCCGGGACTAGCAAGTCCTATACTAATGGTGACTTTAACTTTTTTACCTTTAGAACCATTTCTTCTTTTATCTTCTTTTTTCTTTTGTCCTGGAGTTCGAATGAAAAACTCTCTCTCTTCAAGCTTTCGGCGTGCCTTATTGGCATATACGTATGCATCCTCTTCATCAAATCCTCGAAAAAGAGCACAGAACTCTTCTCCTCCATAACGGAAAACTTTATCACCTAAAACTCCCTCAAGTGTTTTGGCCACTAAGCGAAGAACATTGTCTCCTTCATCGTGTCCATATGTATCGTTGAAGTTTTTAAACCTATCAATATCGATCATCGCAACTGCATATTCTCCACTTAACGCATATAGTTTCTCATCTAGTGCTCGTCTATTCGCAATTGCAGTGAGTTCATCTATATAAACTCTTTGCCAGTACATTTGGTAAAGAGAGTGGCCTAAAATAATAGAGATAATCACAAAAGATAAAACATTATTAGGGACAAAAATATCAGAGCTAACACCGTTTTTCATACCAACATAGGAGGCAGTATATAGTGCAATAAAAGAAAAAAGTGTGGCCATAAGGAAAGGCTTTATTTTGTTATCTTTAAAAGCAAAACTGAGAATTACTAAAAATGCAATTGAGAAAAATGATAAATGAGGGAGAATGTTATTATCTATAGGTATAATTTTAAAACTTACTATTGATTGAAACGTTGCAGGTGAAAGTGCAAAAACTGCAGCAAAGATAATAAGTGGGAGAAAACCAAGACAGAAGCGAATCAAGGTTTTTAGACTTTGAAGAGGAGCTTCTTTATAAATAAAAAGTAGAGTAATTCCAATAGGGGCACCTAGTGAGAGAATTTGTCTTAGTCGAATCTTACCAATACCAAGTGACATTAGGATTTCAGGGTTTAACAAACAATGATAAGACAAAAGAAAAATCAGAGAAGCCGCTAAAACTCTAGTTTGATTTAAGCGAAAACCTAAAAAACCAATAGCAACAAGAAAAAGGTAAGGCAGATAGGTTAAAAAGTTAATGAGTTTCTCATTGAATATTTGAGCAACACTGTAATCTGGAATTAAAAAGACAACTATTGGCAATGATGCCAAGAATATGTAGAAGAAATGATGCTTTAGTTCTTTACTCATAGTTTTTTAAATTAAATAGTGATTTCAATGGATTAAATCGGAAGAAAGCGAGTATTTCTTTATTTAAAAAACAAAATACGGGATAGGACCTATGGAATTAGTTATTAAAAAAGCTGAGCAAAAAGATTGGAAAAAGATAGTCAACTTTCAATTGGAGATGGCCCTTGAAACGGAAAAGCTAAAGCTTGATAAAAAAATGGTAGAAACTGGAGTAAAAAGTGTTTTCTCCAACCCTTCTTTGGGCCAATACTATGTGGCCTGTGATGCTGGTGAAGTCATTGCATCAACTCTGATAACCTTTGAGTGGAGCGATTGGCGTGCCAAAACTGTTTGGTGGATTCAATCAGTCTATGTAGTACCTCAATTGAGAGGAAAGAAAGTGTTTAAAACCATGTACCAATATCTTAAAGAAATTGTTTCCAAAGATGATTCACTTACAGGGCTTAGGCTTTATGTTGATAAAACAAATACCAATGCCCAAAAGGTTTATGAAAATCTGGGAATGAATGGAGAGCACTACCATCTATTTGAATGGATGAAATAAATTAAATGAAGCAATTTGAAACTAAAGAAGAAAAACAGGCCTATCTTAAAAAAATAAAATTTTATATTTATGGATCTGTTTGTGCTTGTACCTTAATGGGGATTTTTTGGGTTGCACTAGATTGGTACACTAAGACCGAATATTTTTATGCAGGGGAGTGTGTACTTTTTAAAGAGGGTGAGATTTACAAGATTGAAAAACTCTCAGAGCATGAAGAGGTTTTTTATGTGGAGCTTCTTTATCACAAGGAACCAAAACTTTCGGGACCAGGGACTAAAATGACGAAATCGAGAGATGATTTTGCCATAGCACAGGCCCAACGCGTAGATTGCCCTCAAATCGACTAGTGCGCGCCGCACATTTCTTGTCGAAGGGCCATATTATTCATACTATCTAGTGGTTTAAAAATACTCAATCTAAGGAGATAGTTTGGAACGTCTTCAGACACAAATTGATAACTCGAGTTCAGAATTTAAAGAGAACAAACTCTTTCATGAAAACCTTGCCAGTGAGCTTCGTGCTCGTTTCGAAAAAGTGAAGCTGGGTGGTGGGGAAGAAGCTGTTAGTAAGCATAAAGGGCGCAAGAAATTTTTGGCCCGAGAGAGGATTGAAAAAATTCTCGATCCTGGTAGTCCTTTTTTAGAACTATCTGCTTTAGCTGCAGATGGCGTTTATAAAGCAGATGTTCCAAGCGCTGGAGTTATTACGGGCATTGGTCGAGTTCACGGAATTGAATGTGTCTTTGTCGCTAATGATGCAACAGTTAAAGGAGGAACTTATTTTCCATTAACTGTTAAGAAACATCTTCGTGCTCAAGAGGTTGCACTTCAAAATAAACTTCCTTGTATCTACTTGGTTGATTCAGGTGGAGCTTTCTTACCTATGCAAGATGAAGTTTTTCCAGATAAAGAACATTTTGGAAGAATTTTTTATAACCAAGCACAGATGAGCTCGCTTGGTATTGCTCAAATTGCTATTGTTTGTGGATCATGCACTGCTGGTGGAGCTTACGTTCCGGCCATGAGTGATGAGACGGTTATTGTCAAAGGCAATGGGACAATCTTTTTGGGAGGACCTCCCTTAGTTAAAGCGGCCACAGGTGAAGAAGTAAGCGCTGAAGATTTAGGTGGGGCTTACGTTCATTGTGAAAAATCTGGCGTGACCGATCATTTCGCAGAAGATGAAGAGGAAGCATTACTTATCTGTCGCGATATTGTCGAAAATTTAAATAAAATTCCTTCTTGGAAAAAATTTGCTCATAAAAGTGAAACAGTAGAACCTCTTTTTCCAATTGAAGAAATCTATGGAGTTCTTCCTAGTGATTTTAGAAAGCCAATTGATTCAAGAGAAGTTATTGCACGCCTTGTTGATGGTAGTGAGTTTCATGAATTTAAAAAACGCTACGGCACAACACTGATCTGTGGTTTTGCTAAAATCCATGGTTTCCCTGTTGGAATTATTGCTAATAATGGAATCTTGTTTTCTGAAAGCTCTGTTAAAGGAGCGCACTTTATTGAACTTTGTTCAAAAAGAAATATCCCACTTGTGTTCTTGCAAAACATCACAGGTTTTATGGTGGGTAGTCAATATGAAGCAGGTGGAATTGCTAAAGATGGGGCAAAACTTGTGACAGCTGTTTCAACCACGAAAGTTCCAAAGTTCACTGTCATTATTGGCGGTTCTTTTGGGGCCGGTAACTACGGCATGTGCGGACGCGCTTTTAATCCAAGATTTTTATGGATGTGGCCTAATGCTAAAATTTCCGTCATGGGAGGAGAGCAGGCAGCGAATGTTCTTTCAACTGTTAAGCAAGATGGTTTGAAATATAAAAAGCAAAAATCTATGACTGATAAAGAAGTCAAAGACTTTCAGCAACCTATTCTTGATAAGTATGAGAAAGAAGGCAGTGCTTATTATTCAACGGCAAGACTATGGGATGATGGCATTATTCAACCCCATCAAACACGAGACGTTTTAGGGCTTGCGATTTCAGCTGCCATGAATGAAGAGATTGAACAGACTAATTTTGGAATTTTTAGGATGTAGGATGAATCTAGCTATTGTTGAAAAAAAGAAAAATTATGCGGTAGTGAAACTTAATCGCCCGGAGATTCATAATGCTTTTAATGATGAGCTGATAAATGAATTAAAAAACATTTTTACCACACTTCAAAAAGATGAAAATGTCAGGCTGGTTGTTTTAACAGGTGAAGGAAAGTCTTTTTGCGCAGGAGCGGATTTGAACTGGATGAAGTCCATGGTCAATTACTCAGAGGCCGAAAATAAAAAAGATAGTAAAAATTTAGAAAGCCTATTTGATACGATTAATGAATTTTCAAAACCAGTGATAGGCAGAATTAATGGCCATGCACTGGGTGGTGGTGTTGGATTGTTAAGTGTATGCGATTATGTTTTAGCGGTAGATTCAGCTAAGCTTGGTTTTACTGAAGTAAGACTTGGCCTTATCCCTGCTGTCATCTCTCCTTATGTCATGGCAAAAATTGGTGAATCCCATGCTAGGGCATGGTTTTTATCAGGAGAGAGATTTGATGCCAGTAAAGGGTTCCAAATGGGGCTTGTTCATGAAATTGTATCAAGTAGTGATTTAGATAAAAGAACAGATGCAGTGGTTGAGAGTTTTTTTAAAGCTGGTCCTCATGCGGCCCAGGTGGCAAAAAACTTAATTAAAGAAGTGATTGGAACTCATGTGAGTGAGCTTGCTGATTTTACAACAGGCGAGATTGCAAAGATGCGAGTGAGCGAAGAAGGTCAGGAAGGAATGAATGCCATGCTCGAAAAAAGGAATGCCTCATGGCTCAAGTAAAGAAAAAAATAAAAAAGATTTTAATCGCAAACAGAGGAGAAATCGCTGTTAGGGTTATTTCAACGGCTCGTGAAATGGGAATTGAAACAGTGACTCTTTATTCAGAGTATGACAAAAACTTACCCCATGCTTTTCTTTCAGATGAAGCCTATCTTTTAGAAGGCGACTCTTTGGCCGAGACCTATTTGAACCAAGAAAGAATTTTAGAAATTGCAAAAGAAAGTGGAGCAGATGCTATTCATCCAGGATATGGATTTTTATCGGAGAATGCCATATTTGCAGATAATATAAAAAAAGCAGGCCTTATTTTTATAGGGCCTACATCTCATTCGATTATTGTGATGGGGGATAAGAAAGGCTCCAAAGAAACCTTGGAAAAAATTGGTACACCTCTGATTCCCGGGTATCACGGAGATAATCAAGAACCGAAACACCTTTTTGAACAAGCTAAAAAGATTGGTTTCCCAGTCCTTATTAAGGCCAGCGCTGGTGGTGGAGGTAAGGGAATGAGAATTGTTGAGGCAGAAGGTGAGTTTCAGGCCGCTCTTCGTGGGGCCAAAGGTGAGGCCCTGAAAGCTTTTGGAAATGATATTGTCTTAATTGAAAAGTATCTTGTGTCACCTCGGCATATTGAAGTACAGGTTTTTGGTGATGAACATGGAAATGTAGTTCATTTATTTGAACGAGAATGCTCGGTTCAAAGGCGCTACCAAAAAATTGTAGAAGAAACCCCATCTCCAGCTTTGGATAACACCTTAAGAGATAAGATCTGCACTACTGCTGTTGAGATAGCTAAGGGAATCAATTATGTAGGCGCAGGAACAGTGGAGATGATCCTGGATAAGGATAAGAATTTTT
>CAYGUN010000170.1:0-6436 GCA_964353025.1 uncultured Bacteriovoracaceae bacterium | reverse complement strand
CAACGCAGATAATCTGACTTATTTTCCATTTCAAAAAAGCTCTTAGGAATTAAGAGCTGTTTGCCCTTTGCCTCACTGCTTAAGCTAACAAAAACACAAAGGAAAATAGTAAGAATTAAACTTTCTCTCATAGCGTTACTTTTACAAAATGTCAAAGCATTTTGCAAGCACAATTGTCATATTTTCAATTACTTTGCTCACTTCTTAGACACTTCATCTTTAGGAAAGTCTTACCGGCCCTAATAAGAGGCTTCATTCCCATTTGATAGAGGTGAAAACTATTTCCAAGGAGGATTAAATGCCTAAATCAAAATCTGCTACGTTCACTTGTTGATTTACCCCACATCCCTAATACCTTCTTTGAAACACTCATGCTCAGTTGAAGAGCTTAAAGAATTGCAAATTGACTATAATAGATAGTTGAGGTCTCTTTCACTAAGGACGCTAATTCCGACTTCAGGTATAAATAATTTATCAGATGTATAATAGAGGCACTAGTGATTAAGAAATTTTAATACTATTTAGAGCAAGACATTTGTCCTGCTCTAAAAATAGTTTACTTAGATTTTGATTGAAATATACCATTCACTCTTTGTACCTTAACAGAATAAATAACTTTGGCAGAGTTTACAGCGCTCTCTTCATATTCTTTATACTCATTCGCAGTTAAAACTTTAGAGGTTGAAGAAATGATATTTTGAGTTTCTGGATTCAACTCTTCTATTTTAACAACACCTTCCTTAACATCTTTTCTATATGACTTAAGCGTTCGCACAATTGTTGTTTTATTTAACACAAGTGCATCTTCAACTTCCTGCTCGCTTGGCTCAATAGCAATAGTTAAAATTTCATAAATATCATTACTAATAGTTCCAAACCACGTCCAAGGAAGTAAATATAGATAATCATTGTCAGAAACTTTCACTGTTAAATTTTGATAATTCTCTTCCGAACAAAAGATCTCGGTTACGTTAAAAGTTGGAAATTGATCATTTGAAGCCCTGTGAATAACTTTTACCTCATTCTGATCAAAGATTTGTAAACTCCAATCATCTGATGCGTCTCCGTTTCTGTTTTGATAATTATCATCAACAATGGAAGCACTTAATAAGTTGTTTAACGAAGTTTTAATAGTTACTTTGTAACAATAGTTTTCAGCAAAGCTGGCGAAAGTAAATAAAGCCATTAAAAAATATTTCATTGAGCCTCCTCGAATGTATAGGGATTTGTACTTATCATGACAGCTGATGTCAATGAAAAATAGATACACTTTGTAAAGTTTACAGCTCTATTCAAGTAAGTATCGCGCCAAAAAAAGGTTCTTCATGTTTACGAGTATTTGAAAACGGCGCTCACTTGCAACCCACTCAAAAGTCCTCTCACTAAAAAAGCAAACGTGAGTTGGATCTTTCACATACCACCAAGAATCAAAATCAGTTTTCTCATCATAAGTATAAGTCATAAAAGCAAGAATGCCGCTTGAGTTCAACAGTGAGATCATCGATTCAATTTCTTTTTTCGGATCATGAAAATGTTCAATGGCCTCAGTACAAGTAATAAAATCAAATTTCCCTTGAGGTTTTTCAGGGGCAAAGAAAGGATCATAGATTTGTATTTCAAATCCATCTTTCCTTAAAAGTTCAGCCAGCACAGGTCCTGGTCCACAACCGTAATCAAGACCTTTGAAACCCGGTTTTAAATATTTAAGAAGTGGTAGACGCAAACGATTTAAAAAATCAGTATAGCCTGGGTTATCTTCATCATTTCTATGAAACTCATAACGAGCCTTTTCTTCATCTTCACTTAGAAATAAGCTTTTACTTTTAAAAACCAGATGGCATTTATCACACTTTAAAAGATCTTTTTGAATCTCTTTAAAAGTTGTCGCCTGACAAAGAGGGCACAATATATTCATCAAATTCTTCATTAAAACTTAAGAGCTTGGGATCAGTTATTCTGTCTACGTAGAGCTTTCCAAAAAGGTGGTCCAATTCATGTTGAATCACAACGGCCAGAAAGCCTTCAACTTCTTCATGCACTTGCTCGCCTTTTTCATTTGTATAATCAACGCTAATTTTTTGAGATCTTTCAACATAACCTCGAAGACCTGGAACTGAAAGACATCCTTCCCAAAAACCTTCTGTTGTCTCATCTAAGATTTTAATAACAGGATTAATATAAACTGTTAGGGGCTGCTCTTCTAGATCATCATATCTCTCATTATCATCATCAAATTGAATAAGGCATACTTGCTTGGAAACACCTATTTGCGGAGCTGCGATACCAACTCCTCCGTAATGAATCATGGAATCTTTCATATCTTCTAAAAGTTTAGAAAACTCCGGAGTTTTTATCTCGCTAGGGAGAACTTTATCTGCAACCTTCCTAAGTATAGGATTTCCCATTCTACATATTTCCTGCACTGCCATATTTTCTCCATAAAGCTTACTAGACGTGTCAACCTTAACCAAAACATAATATTAAATATTAATCAAGAATTGTTAGCATCTGATTAAGGCGTAACACAAATAAAAAATGGCTTAATCAGAAAAAATGGAATTCTGGCTAAGTAGTGATGAATCTTTACAATAGGCAGGAGGCACAATATGTTAGATAGCACACTTATGACAACAAGCAACCGACTCGACGTTCATGCTAAGCTTCGAGAAATTTTTGTTCTTTACCAACCTCGGGTCAATTTGAATATTGAATCCGACACTTTACGGCTTAAAACGGCCACAACTTCTGAAGAGTTGGTTGAGGTCTTTAGATTACGTCAGGAAACTTTCGCCCCAGATAAACCAGGGCAACCCAAAATGGAATTTGAATTTGATGAGTTTGATGCCAGTGCCGATCATATTATCATTATTGATAAGAAATCTGAACGAATCATTGGAACTTACAGGATGCTCTTTTCAAAACACGTGGATAAATTTTACTCGGAGAATGAATTTGATCTGAGCGAGTTTTTGGCCAAGAAAGAAGAGAAACTAGAACTTGGTCGTGCTTGCGTACATGAAGATTTTCGTTCAGGCTCAACCATTGCAATGCTCTGGAGAGGTTTGGCCCATTATATTGATGCTGTTAAACCACGCTTTCTTTTTGGCTGTAGTAGTATTCATGTAACTGACAAAAAAAGCATCTCTCAAGCCTTTCAATATATTAAAGATAACTCATACTCTGAAAAATATAATATTAAAGCACTTAATAACTTTAAATGTGAATATGATACGAACGTTGAATATGACGAAAGAGAAATGAAAAAAATGATGCCTCCTCTTCTGAGAACATATTTTAATTGTGGCGCTGCCATTCATGGAGAGCCAGCTTTAGATACTGAATTTCACTGTATAGACTTTATGACTATTTTAGATTTTAAAAAGCTAAATCAATCATTTTGGAATCGGTTTTTTAGGTAATGAGAAATATTGTTGCTGGATTAAAACTGCTCTACTTCTGCTGCTCTTGTAGCTTATATATTCTTTTTGGGCTTCCTTTCACTTTTTTAATCGACCTCTTTCCCATTGGTGTCAGAAGAGTTTTAATTCGCAATATTCAATTTGGTAGCACTCTTGTCCTAATACCATTTGGGATTAAAAAGAAAGTCATAGGAAATTTAGAGGCCCTAAAAAGTAAAGAGCCAAAATTCATTGTTGGCAACCACCAAACTTACTTGGATATGGTTATACTCTCATCAATTCATCCTGCATGTTATGTCACTTCAGTTGAAGTGAAAGAAACTCCAGGTCTTGGGTTTCTTTCCAAATTAGGTGGTGCTCTTTATGTGGAAAGAAGAGATAAAAGTAATATTGCCAACGAAATAAAAGAACTTACCAATGGTCTTAAAAGTGGTTTAGATATTTGCGTTTTCCCTGAAGCAACAAGTACCAATGGCGAAGAAGTCATTAGATTTCGAAGACCACTTTTCAACGCCCCTCTTATGGCAAAAAAACAAATCCTTCCACTTTCTATTAGTTATCAATTTCTTGATGGTAAAAAAGTGACGACTAACAATAGAGATTTTATCTGCTGGTATGGTGATATGGAATTTTTTCCACACTTCTGGAACTTCCTAAAATGTAAGTCTGTTGAGGTTGAAGTTAAAATTGGAAACCCAATAACCCCTGAAAATGATTGGGATGTGGCCCAGCTTGCGCTAGTTTCTCATGAGCAAGTAACGAGTATGTACACTCCTATTAGCATCGCATAAAGGCAAGAATTTCAACCATTTAAGCCGCACGCATGTTCGTGTTAAATACCACGATGCAGGATGCTATTTACCTTTGTCCTCGCTATAAATTTAATTAGTGGATTCATTTATGAAAGTGCTGATTGCTAATACTCTATTGCTCCTGTTACTTTGCTCTTGTCTAGAGGAAAGCCCGGAGCAAACTCCTGCTGGTGAAACTCAGTTTAACCAAGATACTCAAACGTCTTTTCTGCAACAAGAAGTCATTTGTGAAAACGAAAAAGATTGCCCAAGTTACATTGCACGAATCCTTGTAAAGCAAGATACAGAAATGAAAACCTGTAGTGCTTTTTTAGTTGAACCCGATACTATTATGACCTCCCCTGATTGCTTAGGGCCCCACATCAATGAGCGCACCGCTTGTAGTGACTCCATAAAAGTTTACTTTCCCAAGTCTGGCCAACATGAAGCTGTGAACTATGAATGTAAAGAAATTGTTAGAGACACAATTTACTCACCCAAGAAAAATGATCTTTTTCTGATTAAAATTGCTAATACACAACGAGACATCGCAATAAAATCATTTCGAGGCATTGCAGATGCTCAAACTGTTGATGTATGGAGTGTTGAGCAAATTTCTCAAACAGTAGGACTAGTTAAGAAAAAGCAGTGTCAAACTAACTACAACTCGATTATTGCTCCTGAATACCAAAGCAGGCTATCTCCTAGAATCTCTCTTGCAGATTGCAATATTGGATTTGGAGGCCAGGGCTCCCCTGTCATAAATTCTAGTGGTAAAGTTGTTGCTGTTATTAACAAAACTTTTGATTCAAATTTTATCCAAAAGATTGAAGACAATTTCTTTCGCTTTAAAGGTAAGAAGAAACCTAATAGCTTTTCCAGAGCACTGAACTTTTCCTGCTTAAGATTTCTTGAAAATATTTGGAATATTAATACTCTTGAATGTGCTTATGATGAGCTTACCCCTGTAAACCATAGTAAAAATATGGATAAAGTTATTTGGAATTATTGGCATCACAGCGAAAAACTTAATGCCCTTGTCGAAGCATGGAGTAAAAGGCAAAAACCTTTTATTTATAAATGGAAACCCGTTATATTTGGGGTTCCTTTGTTTTCCCACACAAACCGTGATTTCTCAGAGCTGCTGGTAACCCTAACTCCTGATTGTATGAATCGCCCCCTTGATTGGATAGAGTACTTCCGAAGAACGGTAGGAGGAATTCCCAAAATCAAAGAAGTTTTATACTCCTTGCCCATTATGCAAATGGAGTTGTTTTTCAACGAAAAAGGGCAACTTGAATCAGATCTTTTTGCCTTCGATCACTCGTTTCTACTAACAGTCCCCCTTTACTTAAAGCAAATTCGAGATGCTCAAAGTTCGGCCATTTTCGTCAGGAAAACCATTGAATTAGAAGACTTTGAATATGAGTCTATACCCTCTGATAATATAGAAAAATCAGTGGCAACAGATAAACACCTCGAAGTCCTCTCTGGCTATGCTCCGAAAAACTATAAAGATGAATTCTGTCTATAAACTAGACACCTGGTACAATCCTTTCATTCTCTCCCTCTTTTAAACGCCCTAACTCATTGAAATTAAGGATTTCTCCGCTTGCCTATCTTGGCATCTTATTTGGATATATATCAGTGAGAAAGTAAGGAGAACTTATGAATATAGAAGGTTTAAAAATGACATCGTACCTATTCTTGGGAGCACTAGCTATGCTTTTTTCAAGCTTTATGAATGAGGCCCTAAGTGCAACTCCAGTTAATCTGAAGTGCGAGACTCCTAATGAAGAGCGAGTTTTTACGGTTGGACCTGATACTGTGACTTTTCACCACCATAATGCGTTTAATAGAAATCGTAAAATATCATCATCTGAAGTAAGTGCCAGAACAATGAATACTCATATTGGCTTTACTAAGGTTCTTTATGTCGACGGGAATAAGCATCGTATCCATATTGAGGACCTAAGAAAAATGAATGATGTAAGCGATTATATGACGATTGTCTCTCCCAAGGGACATACAATGACTTACCCGATTAACTGCGAAAGAATCTAATCCCTATAAGGTGACGAAGGACATAAATTTCAGTAAAGTGCTCTAAAACAGGGCATTTTACGGGGATTATATGGACTACAATTATTCTGAAATTGAGAAAAAATGGCAATCCTACTGGGATAAGAACAAAACGTTTAAAACTCCCGATGATTCAACCAAGCC
>CAYGUN010000169.1:0-6470 GCA_964353025.1 uncultured Bacteriovoracaceae bacterium | reverse complement strand
AAGAGCAGTTAAAAGAATTCTAAAGAGTCACTTCACTCAATGAAACTCGACTCCAGTAGTGACGCTTTTTATTCTCATTACCAGCGGGTGAGTTTTTACCAATGATTTTCTCAAGTGAAGAATCAATTTCTGTAAAAACATCTTTATACTTATCATTTTGAACCATTTTAAGTAGAGGGGCTTTCGCTTTCTCAAACTTTATGTCACCAACCGTTTTAATGACATCTTTAATGACACTAGTTCTTTTCATCTTGCCCTTAAGACCTGCATAATTTGATCTATCATAAAGCATTGCCCATACAGATGGACCAAGTTCTTTTAATTTAAAATGCCTGATATTTTCAAGGGCCTGAGTTTTAACAATCATAGATTTATCTTTAAGCATTTTGGCATACAGTCCTTTGTACTGACTTTGTCTCAGAGCTAGTAATGTTTTCAAGCTTGCAAGTCTTAAAATCCAACTTGGATGTTCACAAAACTTGGCAATAAAAGCTGAAGACTTTTTACCCATAATTTGGCCTAGTAAAAAGGTAGCGGCCCATCTATTTTTATCAGGATAAGTATTCTCTTTCATTACTTTAATTAATAAAGGTACTGATTTTCTTCCAAGCTCAACTGTTTTTAACTTTAATTTTTTAAGATCTTTATTTGAGTGCTCTATTTTGTACAAAGCCTCTAATTCTTCTACTGATTTAATATCTTTAAAAGAAACCTTTTTTTCTTTAGCCTCAACTTTGCTTTTCTTTGCAGGTTTTCCTTTGCCATAAGACTCAGAGGGAACTGCCATAAAAAGTACGGCGATAACGAGAAAAAATAAATACTTCATTGGTTTTCCTTTCTACCCAAGCATCTTTTCAAATTCACTTAGTAGATCTTCAGGGGTTTTCTTTTCTTCTTCAGAATCTGGTGCAAGCTCTGCTGTTTCATCCTCTGCTGAATCTGTTAATTGTTCAACAGGAGCTTCTTCTGCTACTGAAGGTTCCGTTACATCATCAACGAAGCTAGATGATTCATCTATTATTGACTCTTCTGCTACTGCTTCTTCTGCCGGGCCACCAAAAGCATTATCTATTTCATCTTGATTCGCTTCATCAAAAGGAACTTCTGCCATGAGGTCATCTACAGGAGATGCCTCTTGTACTTCCTCTGCTACTTCTTCTGGTGCTGCCTCTGAGCCCATAGTTACTTCAGTGCCAGCTTCAGTATCACCACCACCAAGTGATTTTTTTAGTTGCTCGTTTTCTTGCTTTAATCTTTTAAGGTTAGCAAGATCATCTTCAATGACTTCATATTCTTTAAGCTTTTCAGCTAATTCATCTCTTTCTTTAACAACCTCGTTATGAATACCTTCATCAATTCCGACTGCTGCAGTTTCTGTAGGCTGACTTTTTAAGGCCACTAACTGTGCATTAGCTGTTTTTAATTGAGCTTCAAGTGCTGCAGTATCTTCGTCCCCAGAGGCAGGCATATTATTAAGCCTATCTTCTAATTCTTTAATGATTGCATTCTTCTCATTTATCTTTGCTTGTAGAGCTGCTAATTGAGCATTGATTCTAGCTGAATCAACAGAACCTGTATCAGTATTAATTTCAATTGAATCTCCTCCTGGAAGATTTGAAATAGGCATTACTGAGGGAAGTCCATTAACATCAACTCCATCTCTAAATAAAGATGATTTTAAAGAACTAGAATTTTGTATAATTGAATCTAAATAATTTTTTACAACACCTGCTGGAATTTGGTGTTTGAGTGCATTGTATCTCTTTTTATTGTAAAGCCAGATGAAAACTAAAATTGTTAACAAAATCATTAAGATTGCTGTTTCAATATAAAGAAATTCTGGAGTAAAGTTTTCGAAATAATATAAGATATCCACTTATCCCTCCATGGCATGTGGCGTAGTATCTAAATAAAGTTAACAGCGATACTACTTAAATTATAAGAATTAGGGGGGATTCTTGTCAATGAAACAAAATCTCCTACTACTTTAGTGAGTCTAAATGCTTCATAGTAGTTGAGTACAAAGGTTCCTTTCCAGCAGCTATATCCATCGTGGAAAGAGAAAAGTCTGAACCGTTATGGTCAGTTACCGTCACTCCAGCTTCTTGGCATATCAAGGCAGCAGCAGCAATATCCCAAGGCTTAAGAGAATACTCATAAAAGATATCAAGCCTGTCTACAGCAACATAACACAATGATAGAGCAGCACTGCCAAGTTTTCGAACTGAGCGAGTTTCATGAACTAAATTTTTAAAATAATCAAAACCTTGCTTGGCCCGTTTGGACTTTGAAGAAATAAGCCCAATGGATACAATAGATTCCTTGAGTGTTTTAGAATTGCTTTTTTTCAAGGTCCTCTTTCCGTCAGAGAGTTCATTTTCATAAAATGAAAACCCCTTACCTTTTTCGGCCACAAAGCATTCTTGAGATTTAGGATTATAAACTACTCCTATTTGAGGTACACCACAATCTACCAGTGCAACACAAATAGCATAATAGGGAATGGAATTAATAAAATTATTAGTTCCATCTATGGGGTCTATTACCCAGGTCAATTTATCTGTAAAATAGGAATAATCATTGTGCTCGGATTGAAAAAAAGACTCTTCCGCTAGAATTTCAGCTTTTTTTAGTTGAGTTAGTTCTTTAATAAGAAAGTTTTCAACTTCAACATCTGCTTCAGTAGCAACCCCTTGACCTTCTTTTAGAGTTAATTCAATTGATTCTATTCTTGACTCATATCCCAGAACAATCTTTCCTGCTTCTTTAACAATCTCAATGATACGTTCTTTCATCAGAGTCCCTTCTTATTTGTTCACTGCCACTTGGGATAGTATAACTCTCTGTAAGCCAGGCACCAAGATCAATCATTTTACATCTCTCACAACAAAAAGGTCTAAAATCGCTAGCGTAGTAGTTAAAGTTCTCATTACATGTTGGACAATTAATAGCTATCTCTTTACTCATCGCTCCATCTTATCAATTGGTTTATTGCCTTATATATAATTTCTTATGAAAAAAACATCAACCCAAGAATGAAAAACTCACAATGACGCGATTCGAAAAATTGCTTAACTATGCCGCGCATGGTAGCAATTGCCGATTAGATTATGGAGTTTCCTTGATAGATGAAGTTTTATTAATAGGCTATGGCAACCAAGCTAAATCTTGGGCACTGAACTTACGTGATTCAGGCGTAAATGTCTTTATCGGCTTAAGAGAGTCAAGTTTATCTAAAAATGCTGTTGAGTCTGCTGGCCTTAAGTACGTTTTACTTAACGAGAGTTTAGAGAAATTTAAGTATGTAGTGATTTTAACACCAGATGATACCCACCTAAATATTCTCCTAGACATTAAACTTTCTTCTGGCACATCTTTATATTACGCCCATGGATATAGTGTCATCGAAAACCAACTACCAACTAAATTCCCACAATTTAATCATATTTTGTTAGCGCCTAAGGCCATTGCCAGTGAATTGCGATTTCAGTACGAAATAGATGGAAAACTCGGGGCCGTGTATAGCCTAGAGTTTTTAGCTGATGAGAGTAAGGCCCAGATTGAAAAAGATGTTTTTGATTTGGCCCGTGCTATTGGAATAACATCAGGCCCTCACCTTTCAACTTTTAAGAATGAAACTTATGCCGATTTATTTTCAGAACAAACTATTTTGTGCTGCATACTTCCTTATGTAAGCAATAGCGTCTTCAAAAAACTCAGACAAAAAGGGGTTGAACCAGAGACCGCTTATTTTGAAGCCTGGTACGAAGTTAAACTAATTGCTGATACTTTAATTAAGATTGGCCCTGAGAAATTTTTTAATCTCATTAGTCCTAATGCTTTAATTGGTTCTGAAGTTGGTAGAGAGGCACTTATCACGTCACAATTTGAAGATACTTTAGACAAAATTTTAGATAATATCTACTCAGGCAAGTTTCAAAAACTGATTGAAGGCGCTGATCTGGAAAAAATACGTAATGATGTTCAAACATATTGGAAAAATCAAGAACTCACTCATGTACACAAGGGGCTAAAAGATGAGTTATTTAGATAATATTGAAGAGAAAATAAAGGCCATTAAGCATAATACAAGAAGTATTAAAAAGTACAAACTTGAAAAAAACTTAAAGCCTCTTCAAATGCTTACTTGTTATGATTTTCAAAGTGCTCAAATGCTTAATGAAACATCACTGGATATGATCTTAGTTGGCGATAGCCTCGGTAATGTTGTCTTGGGTTACGATACAACAGTACAAGTGAGTATTGAAGAAATGAAGATCTTCTCCAGTGCCGTAAAAAGAGGGGCCCCTAATAAATTTGTTACCGCTGATATGCCTTTTGGAAGCTACTCAACAATTGATGATGGGATTAGAAATGCCACTTACCTTTTTAAAGAGTCAAAAGTTGAGGCCATCAAACTTGAAGGGGCCTTTGACTATCAGCTTGAGTTAATAGAAAGACTTACTCAAACAGGAATACCTGTTATGGGACATATTGGATTAACTCCACAATCCGTGCACCAACAGGGTGGTTATTATACTCATGGCAAAAATGATAATGATGCCCAAAGACTCATGAAGGAAGCACTGAAGCTACAAGATGCTGGAGCTTTCGCAGTTGTCCTGGAATGTGTAGAAAGAAAACTGGCAGAAAGAATTACCCAAACCATCTCTATCCCTACAATAGGAATAGGCTCTGGGAAAAAAACAGATGGCCAAGTTCTCGTTCTCAATGACTTATTAAAAATGGGAAAAGATGAGCCTCCTGGCTTTTGTGATCCTATTGCAAACTTCTATCAATTAAAAAAGGGGGCCATCGACAGTTACCTCGACCAGGCCTTTTACTTAGGTTTTAACGATGAAAGATTTTTTACTCACCATTGATAAGGGCAATACTAATGCCAAATATCGTTTGTACGATAGAAAAAGAGATAAGTTAAAATCTCTTCCACATTTGCATATTAATGATGCGATTAAAGAGTATGACTTAGATGAGCTTAATACTGATATTATTTTTTCGAATGTAAGTAGCTCGCATGATGATATCCCTCTTTTTTCCTGCATAGATGTTTCCTCATACTTGGAAGATGGCCATTTTCTAGATATGCCCATTGATTATGCTCAAACAATTGGTATCGATAGAGTCGTCCAGGCCTATTACTTATTTAAAAATAGGCCTTTAAACTCACCTATTGTATTCGTTGATGCGGGAACATTTATCACCATTGATATTATCTCTCGAGAAGGTTTAATTGGAGGGCTTATTCTTCCTGGCACTTCCCTGTTGCTTGATACTTATGCCAAAGGTGCAAATCTCTGCGTCTATAGTGCAGAAGAGCTGGAAAGTTCAATTAACCCTTTAGTGGACAATTACCTTGCTCATAATACAAGGGATGCTATTTTGCTTGGAGTTCAAAATCTACTGAAGTCATCTATTTTATCCATAAAAAATGAATTTAAATGCCACCAAGTTTACCTCTCTGGTGGCGATGCTCCTATTCTATCAAAGCTCATTTTAGAAGAATACGATCCAGAACTAATTTTCAAGTCTCTGCTTTATATTTATAAGCGCGAGGCCCTACATTGAACATACTTCTTGGTGTTACAGGTTCCATCTCCGCATATAAGTCCATTGATCTGGCAAGGCTCCTGTATAAGCAAAGGCATAAGGTAAGAGTGATTCTCACTAAAGGGGCCAATGAATTTGTTAACCCAAAAGTTTTTAGATACCTCGGAGTAGAAAAAGTTTATAACTGGGGAGATGATTTTGACAAAGCTTCCTATGAAACTCTTGACGGTACTGTTTTACATATTGAATTAGCAAAATGGGCCGATACTTTCTGTCTTTATCCATTAAGTGCTAATACATTGGCCAAGTTTGTTCACGCCCAATGTGATGACTTGCTCTCTACTACTTTTCTTGCACTAGATGAACAAACTCCTAAAGTTTTCTTCCCTGCCATGAATACCAAAATGCTTACTCATCCATTTGTTCAAGAGAATTTAAAGAAGCTGAGTGAACTTAAGCAGACTTATGTAAATCCTACTGCCAGCGGTCTACTTGCTTGTGGAGAAGAAGGCCATGGGAAATTAGAAGACGTTGAAACAGCAGCTGATCTTATTGAAACATTAAACTTTAAAAGCACTAATAAAACAGTGCTACTTACAACGGGTGCAACCATCTCGGCTTTGGATCCCGTAAGATATCTTACGAATCCTTCTTCTGGAAAAACTGGCTACTATATGGCACGTGAATTTTTAGCAAAAGGGCATAAGGTCATAGTCATTGCTTCAACAACCAGCACTCCACAATTACAACGCCTAAAAACACACCCTTGCTATGAGCTTATGTTAGTTAACAGCACTTCTGAAATGAAAGAAGTCGTCGATAAGTATTTTAAAAATTGTGACTACTATATTTCAGCAGCAGCTATAAGTGATATTGAATTTGATTTTAATCAGGAAAAAATA
>CAYGUN010000168.1:0-6497 GCA_964353025.1 uncultured Bacteriovoracaceae bacterium | reverse complement strand
CCTTATTATAAAGTGTGCTACAAGCCTGGCTCAAATTGATTGCTTACAAAGTTTTTCATGGGTGGCCATTCAAGAAAACTTGGCCCGGCCACAACTATTTAATAAAAAAATTCTTCGCATTAAAAATGGGTGGCATCCCTTAATTAAATCCAATATTAAAGATCAATTCGTCAATCACAGCCTAGAGCTTAATACCAACCAGTTTTTTGGACTTATTACAGGCCCAAATATGGCAGGGAAAACCACAGTGATGCGAGAGATGGCCATTATTCAATTTCTGGCCCAAGTTGGATCTTTTGTTCCAGCTGAGTCTGCTGAACTTGGTGTATGTGACTTTCTCTTCAGCCGCCTCGGAGCCAGCGATGATATTGTCAGAGGACAATCAACTTTCATGGTGGAAATGAGTGAGACTGCTGAAATTATCCGTCATGCAACAGATCGCTCTCTTATTATTTTAGATGAGATAGGACGCGGAACTTCGACTTTTGATGGTCTTAGCATTGCCTGGGCCTTAGTTGAATATTTGAATCAAAAAACAAAAGCTGTTTGTCTTTTTTCAACTCACTATCATGAACTTATTGATTTAGTGAAAAACTTAAAAACGGCAAAAAATCTAACTGTTAAAACAGTAAACTATAAAGGCAAAGTTCAATTTCTTTATACCCTGATTGAAGAGGGAGCTACGCAAAGCTTTGGTATTCACGTGGCAGAACTTGCGGGACTTCCGAGAGAAATTCTTAACCGCTCACAAGAGATTCTCTCTTCTCTAGAGACTAATGCTTGTGCTCATGAAGATCTGATCGACTCTGCTCCAAAGCCTGTTTTAAATCAACTAAGCTTCTTGGCCGATGGCCCGAGTTTCCATATACCTGAATATTTAGAAAAACTAGAAAAAGAAATCAATGACTTAGATATTATGAATATGACCCCACTTCAGGCCATGACCAAACTTGACCACCTAAAAAACGAAATTATCCGGCACTAATAAAGAACTTTATTCTCAAACCTCAATCCGACATCTTTTAATTTAATAAGTTATGCGATCTTTTTGAGAGTAAATAGTGCATAAAAAAACCCAAGAATTTCTCTTGGGTTTTTTTAAGTCTTTACCTTAATTCACCCCTGAATGAACGAGGAGAACTCAAAGATTCTACCATAAAAAAGAAGTTTATTCTAGATGCTAGTAAATCTAATAAGTTAAGAACTTCTATCCATATTCTCCGCGCAATGAAGCGCAAAAGGAGAAATCTCATGGAAGAGAAGTTCTTTACCTTAGTTCAGCTCTTTATTTCTATCGTAAGTCTAGTGCTTATTTTGAAAGATTTAATGAGTTGAGTGAACGGGGAGGCCTATGGCCTCCCTTATTTTATCATCCGGCACTAATTTCCAACAAGAGCTTTAAAACTTAGGTTATTCTCTCCATTATCGATAAGCCTAATATGGAATCGGAGAATAAAGTCATCCATTTACATGAGTATCTAAATCAAAGGCCCAAAGAGTCTGTAACTTCATTTACAGCAAAGAAAATTAAGGCCCAACTATTTAAAAGATTTGTGGCCTTTAGCACTGATATCTTTGTGATCGGAATGCTTAAGATTGGCTTTGTGGCCACTTATGATAAGTTTTTAAAAACCTTTTTCTTCACTTTGCCCAGTTCAAAGATTGATGCCATTTGGGAGCGCTTTTATGTGATTGATCCCCTTATATCCATTAGCCTTTTCTACGGCTATTTCATTTTTTGCTACTACAGCCTTAACGGGAAAAGCATTGGTAAAAAATGGATGAAACTCACAGTTGTTCAAGATAATTTTAGAGATGGTATGATGGTTTCACAATACCCTGGAATTCGCGAGGCCTTTCTAAGGGCCACAGGATATCTAATGGGCTATACAACAGCAGGTCTTCTTTTCTTAGTCCCTTTCATGAGAACTGACAGGCGTGGAGTGCAAGATTTCCTTTCTCAAACAGTGACTTTGGAAGATAATCAACTTTATGAATATTTTATCACTTCTCAAGCATCAGAAGAGGAATCAGATAACGTGATTCCTCTTTATGAGTGGAGTGATAAAAATATAAAAAAAGTTTCTTAATCTAGGGCGTGTTGAGGTTTCACGGCCTAATAAAACTAAGATTAACTTAGCAATTAAAATCATCAAACCTATAGCCTTTAATAGCGTTGGCTCTTCCATGAGAATCCTCCATCCATGGTCTCCCTTGCGGGAAGGAAGGAGAAAATGGAGTTGCCAGCTATTTGATTTTATTCAACTTCACTATCTTTTACTCAATTTGTGCTATATTGTTTTTATCCTCCCTTAAGCTGAGGTAAACTTTTAATAGCGTTGGAAGTTTATATAAAAAGCCCCCGATTCAATCGAGGGCTTTTTATTTTTCAATATCTCATTTTTCTTATTTGAAATTGTTTCCGCTGGAACTTACATCTCACTTTCCCAATACAAAAAGGGAGACTTTCGTCTCCCCCTCAAAGCTAGAAGTAACTCATGATTTGCAGAATAAGCAAGATTAGCTTACCCCATAAAATCAAGAGACTTAAAGCTCTGATTAGCGTAGTTTCGTCCATGAAGCTCCTCCATCCATGGTTACCCTTACGGGCGGAAAGAGAAATTTGGACAACTAGCTAATTGATTTTATTACGCTCTCCTCAAAACTTTTATTTTATGCTACAATTTCTATACTTCCCCCAAGCTGAGGGATAAGTTTTGATTAGCGTAGAAACTTATATAAAAAGCCCCCGATTCAATCGAGGGCTTTTTACTTTTCGATATCTAATTTTTCTTATTTGAAATTACTTTTTAGAAAAACTCATATGCAACTCTTTCAACTGCTCATCCCCAGCAATTGAAGGAGCACTGGCCATTAAATCTGTGGCGGCATTGGTTTTTGGGAAGGCGATAACATCTCGTATGATATCCGTATTATTAAAGATCATCATAATTCTATCAAACCCAAAAGCAATTCCGGCGTGAGGAGGAGTTCCATATTTGAGGGCCTCAATAAAAAAGCCAAATTGTCTTTCGCAATCCTCTTTAGAAAAACCCAACACATCAAACATTCTCTGTTGCACCTGATTTTCAAAGATCCGAACAGAGCCTCCGCCAAGCTCGTAGCCATTACAAACTACATCGTAGGCATTGGCCTTAAGGTTCTTAAGCGCTTCAATATCACCAGTTAAGAACTTCTCTTTGTCAGCATCCACTGGGGAAGTAAAGGGATGGTGAAGAGCATAGAAGCGGCCTGCTTCCTCATCGTAGTCTAAGAGTGGAAAATCATAAATCCACGCAAAGGCATATTGTCCTTCTTTGATTAACCCTAATTTTCTTCCTAAGTGGCGGCGAACAGCGTCCATGCAATCATGGACTATCTTCTTAGAAGAATCTGCTGAAAAAAGCCACAGTCCATGACCTGACTCTCCACGAGCTGCTTCTAATTTCTTAAGTACATCACTGCTTACAAATTTTGAAATCCCGCCAGTGATGCCTTCACTTGAAACCTTAAACCAAGCAACACCCTTACCACCATATGGTTTCACCACATCAGTCAGAGCATCGATATCTTTTCTTGCAAGCGTTCCCATAGATTCAGGAACAAAGACTGCTTTAATTAAGCCTTTTTCCATTACACTTGAGAAAACTTTAAAGTCCACGCCGGCAAAACACTCATTTACCGTCGTATGCTTAAGCCCAAAACGCAGGTCAGGTTTATCACTGCCGTAATCTTTCATGGCATCGTCATAGCTAAGTTTAGAGATTTCAAAATTATCTCCCTGCTTAAAGACTGTCCCCATAATTTTGGTGGCAAGATTTTTAATATATTCTTGAGTTGCAAAGCTGACTTCAATATCAATTTGAGTAAACTCTGGCTGTCTATCGGCCCTTAAGTCTTCATCTCTAAAACACTTACAGATTTGAAAATATTTATCAGTATTTCCGATCATTAAAAGTTGCTTTAAAGTTTGCGGAGACTGAGGAAGAGCATAGACTTTTCCCGGATGAACACGGCTTGGAACAATATAGTCACGAGCTCCCTCTGGAGTTGTTTTATAGAGAATTGGTGTTTCCACTTCAACAAAGCCTTCCGGATATAAAGTTTCACGAATAAGACGTGCTGTATCAGATCGCAGCTGAATATTTTTTTGGAGTTCGTTAGTTCTAAGATCAAGATAACGGTACTTAAGTTTCAAGTCTTCTGATGAGTCAACTGAGCCATGAGGCAGAAAAGGGATATTATCCGCATATGATAACATTTTTATTTCAGTGACTTGAACTTCAACTTCACCTGTTGGCATATTTTTGTTAAGTGCTGACTCAGGACGCTTTCCCACAATCCCTTTGGCCATCAAAACTGACTCAAGTGAGAATTTTTTTAATTCTGCTATATCACCTTTAAAATTTTCAAACCCAAGTTGAGTCACGCCAAATTTATCTCTTAAATCAATAAAGTGCAGAGAGCCCAGGTCGCGGTATTTATTCATCCATCCACAGAGAATAACCTCTTGGCCCACATGCTCTGCTCTTATCTGCCCACAATTGTGACTTCTCATTAATCCCGAAATACTGGCCATTGATTACTCCAAAAAATAAGTGGATAATTTCCTTATGCAAAATTATATACCGTACTTTTTTAAGTTCTTCAGCAAAAACCTCTGTTTTTTAACTCTTCTTGTCATTTTCAGCTGTAATGATTCAGCTCCTGTCTCTTTGAAAGAGGTTAAACCAGTAAAGATGCAACTAGAATCAGGAGAAGAGATTATAGTTCAACTTGCTCTCACTCCAGAGCAACAGGTTCAAGGGTTAAGTGGAAAACAGCCAAATGAATTCGCAGAAGATGAAGGAATGCTCTTTTTTAATCTCGATGATAGATTAAGGCAGTTTTGGATGCCAGATACCTATTTCGACTTGGATATTTTTTGTCTTGATAAAGATTTAAAAGTGGTCGATGTTGATAGAAAAGTGCCTCACTACATAGGAAGAGAGAATTACGATCAAATCCCAAGGGCCAAGGCGTTTATCTGCCGCCATGTTTTTGAAATGAAAGCGTCATCGGCCATATCGGCTAAACTTCAGGTTGGAAAAAAGCTTATATGGAAGGGGCCTTATTCTCCTGAGCAAATAGAACTAAGTATTCGTCAGGGCCGATAACTCCCAAGTGGTCACGGGCCAATTTCTTTTGATAAGAACGACTTGTTTTAATTAGCTCCAGTTCTTCTTTGATGAGAGTAATTTCTTCTTTACCTTGTTTTAACTGAAATTCCATTAAGGCCAATTTATCCTTTGAATCAAAATATTCAATAACCCCTCTATCCATAAAAAAAAGTCTTAAAAAGAAAAAGGTGAATAAGTACCAAGGAGTTCTTCTTAGATGTTTTTTGAAATCAAATTTTTGATATGACTTATAACTGGCTCCAGAGAAGCTACCACGACGTCTTTCTCTTGAATCGGTAAGCTCAATATCCTCAACTCTTGTGACTCTTTTTCTAGTCGAACTATTTGTAAGCACCGGCCCTGATGAAGGAGAAGTTCCAGGTATACTTTTACCTCGTCGTCTGACTGGCGAATTTAGATCTGAAGTATTGTGAAAATGCCTTAAATTCTCTTCTGAGAAAAAGCTCATGAGTAACATCCTGTTTTTTATTACTTCCTGTTAAGACTATTTTAATGCAACTTGGGATTTGGTTCAATCTTTCAATACTTGATAAAAAAAAACGGCCCCGAAAGGCCGTTTCAATCGACGAAAATTGTGCTTTTTTATAAAGAAGCGACTTTTTCTTCAGAAGTTTCCGCTCCTTCTGAATCTGAACTCTCTTCTCCAACAGTAGTTGCTGACTCTTGTTCCAAAGCAGCTTGTGCTTGTGCTCGAGCTGCTTCTTTCAATGCCTTGTCTATAATATTCTTATACTTCTCTTCTGAGTCCGTATTCACAACAAGTTCAATGTCAGGTTTTGTTCCGACGTTTTCTACAAAGCTTCCGTCATTTCTCACAATAAGAGATTCTGTCATTCGCACTTGAAAGTGTGATCGTGGTGATTGCCAGTGATTTACAACATTCCCGCCAGCTCCCATGGAGTTTGCTCCCATAATAGTCGCCATTTTATTGTCTTGAAGAATGCCCGAGAAAATATCACACATTGAGGCACACATTTCATTAATAAGAACAACAATCTTCACATCACTAGAGAGTTTATCTTCTTTTTTGATAGTAGGAATTAATCCCAGTGATTCAATAGGTTGTGTATCTGAAATTGTTTTCCCCTCTTCTTTATTTTTCATAAGTTTCTCAAACAAAATTTTGTTTGCATACTTTACAGTTGGGTTATACCCCACATTCTCTGAACCTGATTTAAATTGTCCAATCCAAGTATCACTTAATTTTAACTGAATTCCTGGAAGCTCTACTTTTTTATCTGTCAAAGCATTGGCCAACTCAATCCCAAGTTGAAGAGAACCTCCCCCATTATTAATCGTATCGATAACAAGAGATTT
>CAYGUN010000167.1:0-6514 GCA_964353025.1 uncultured Bacteriovoracaceae bacterium | reverse complement strand
ATTATATTCAGTGTTTAATATTGAGTTATATGGTCCATAATCCTCTATTGAGAAAAGCAACGAAGAGTATTTATTTTTTATTGCGTCATAAACCTCTCCTGCTTTATCGTTATTCTCGCAAACAAGCACTATAGGTTCCTTTGAAGGGTTTAGTTGATTTTGCTGAATATAATTATCAAGAATAAATAGCCACTCATTTTGCTTGATGCCATTTAGCTTCAAAGCTGATTTGTCACTATTTAGCCAGCTAGTGACTGTTTGCCCAATAGCATGGAAATTAATCATAACGCTCCAGCAAATTTTCAAATATATTTTTCAGTAAAATTAAATAATTTGCTATTTTCAACATACTGGATATCCTGTAACCTACCAAAAACACATTTAATATCCTTGGAGACATTGAATGTCATCAGAAAATCTGGACGTCTTTTTGCCTGTTATTATTATGGCCGCTATCGCGGTTGTGATCTACGTGGGAGCGATTGTTGCTTCTAAAATTCTTTCAAAATTAAACCCAACCCCTCAAAAGCAAATGGCTTACGAGTGTGGAGAGGAAGCAGTAGGTACTGCCTGGTCTCAATTTAATATCAGGTTCTATGTTGTGGGATTAATTTTTATTATTTTTGATGTTGAGTCGGTCCTCATGTTTCCGGTAGCTGCAATTTTTAAAGAGCTCAATGAAATGGGACATGGTGGTTACGCCTTAGTTATCTTCCTAAGCTTTATTTCTGTTTTACTTGAAGGAATTGCTTATTGCTGGAAAAAGGGAGATCTCAACTGGGTTATGAGTTACCAAAAAAGTAAGGATGGTGCTAAATAATGAACTCAACAGTTGTTTCATATTTTTCTCAATTTGAATTATTCAATAATATGGTTAAGGCCATAAGTGATAGCTTGGGCTTTAATGCTGCTCCTGCAATATCTCTTTTAGTTTTTATTTTAGTAGCAGCTATTTTGACTCTTATTCTTGCCACAGTCGGTGGTTATGGAACATACGCAGAAAGAAAAATTTCAGCAGATATTCAAGCCAGGGTAGGTCCAAATCGTGTTGGTCCCTATGGTCTACTTCAACCATTAGCGGATGCTTTAAAGCTTCTTATGAAAGAAGATATTATGCCAAAGGATGCGGATAAATTTTTATTTTATTTTGCACCCTTTTTGGCAATACTGGGTGTTTTTACAACTGTTGCTGTTTTGCCTATTTCTAGCGGTCTTGCTTTAACAAATTTAAATGTAGGCGTCTTTTACTTAATAGCGGTCTCATCACTAGTTGGTGTTGGAGTTTTTCTTGGCGGCTATGCTTCTAACTCAAAGTGGTCAATGCTTGGAGGAATGAGGGGAGCTTCTCAGATTATCAGCTATGAAATTCCAATTACTTTATGCATAATTTCAATTACTCTTCTTGCCGGTGGGATGTCTTTTGAAAAGATTATTGGTTCACAAGGTGGCCTTCCTCATCAGTGGTATATATTTCATAATCCTTTTGCTTTTATAGGCTTTTTTATTTTCTTTACTGCGGGACTTGCTGAAACCAACAGGGCCCCTTTTGATTTACCTGAAGCCGAATCTGAATTAGTTTCAGGTTATCACACAGAATATACAGGGATGAGATTTGCTTTGTTTGCACTAGCAGAATATGTAGAGATATTTGTTCTATGTGCAGTCGCTTCGGCATTGTTCCTTGGTGGCTACCAGTTACCGTTGCCTGAGGTGATGGTTCAAAAAATGCCAGCTTTAGCTGTACAGCTATGGCAAATTGTTGTGTTTTTTGCGAAAGCTTTGGCTCTTTACTATGTCGTTATCTGGATTAGGTGGACGCTTCCAAGAATAAGAGTAGATCGCTTGATGTCTATTTGTTGGAAGATTTTAACACCATTTGCTATTTTTAATTTAGTCGGAATTGCAATATGGATTGTTGCTTTTGATGGAAAATCTTTATTGGATTTAATTTTACACTAAAAGAGATATATATGTTTATTTGGGTATTATTTATTATTTCCACACTACTGATACTTACAACATCAATAGGTGCTCTTGTTACAAAAAACATAATGCATGCATGTATTTATTTATTAGGTACTTTATTGGGAATAGCTGGACTCTATATTACTCTTGGAGCTGATTTTGTCGCTGTTACTCAAATAATGGTTTATGTGGGAGGAGTTGTCATCCTTATGCTTTTTGCTGTTATGTTAACTGGTGGAAAAGAGTTTATTAGTAAAGGCCAAAAACTTTTAGGCTTAGTGCCTTTGATGGGTAATAAATGGAGCTATTTATTCGGAGCTCTAGGGGCATTAGTTTTTGGTGGTGTTGCCACAAGTTTAATCTTGAAACTATTTAAAGTTATTACTGTTAAAAAAGAGATAATAAATGAAAATACAGTTGAAAAAATAGGAAAACTTCTTGTTTCTGACCATGTGCTTGCGTTTGAACTTTCTTCTGTTTTATTACTAGGTGCTCTTGTTGGAGCGGCCATTATTGCTAGGCCGAGACAGGAAGGATAATTATTATGATACATTATGGTGCATATCTTGCTATTTCCACTTTTTTATTCGTTATTGGTTTGGCCATAATGCTGTCTAGAAAAAACATAGTTGCCATTCTTTTGGGTATTGAATTTATATTGAATGCAGCGGCACTTAATTTTGTTACTTACTCAAAATATTCTGCAAATAATTTAGATGGCCATATTTTTGCTTTGTTTATCATTGTCATTGCTGCAGCTGAAGCAGCAGTTGGGTTGGCCATCGTGATTAGATTCTTTCAGTTAAAAGAAACTGTTCATATAGATGAAGTTTCTCAGTTAAGGAATTAGGTAACATAATGGAATATACAATAAGCTCAATTGCCCCCATCTTTTTATTTCCTTTTACGGCTTTTGTTATAAATGCGTTTTTTGGAAGAAAGCTACCTAGAGAAGGGGATTGGTTAAGTGTTGGTGCTATTTTTATGTCCTTTTTATGGGCATTAAGAATATTTGGTGATTTTGTTTTTGATAAATTTTCTACAGATTATTATGTTCATAAAGTCTTTAATTGGATTGATCTATCATTTGGTGAGCAAATTTTTAAAATTGATTTGGGCATTTATATAGATAATATGGGAGCAATAATGCTCCTTATGGTTACAGGTGCTGCGACATTAATACATCTTTTTTCTACTTGGTATATGAAAGGAGATGAGGGCGGATATGGAAGATTTTTTATCTATCTTTCACTTTTTTCTTCTGCAATGCTAGGGCTTGTTCTAGCCGATAACCTTCTTCTGCTTTTTATTTTTTGGGAAATCATGGGCTTTTGCTCTTATTCTTTGATTGGTTTCTATAACAAAAAAGAAAAAGCAGGTTACGCCTCAATTAAAGCTTTTATGACCACAAGAGTGGGAGATGTATTTCTTTTACTTGGTATTCTTGCCATTTGGTCTGTTGTTGGAAATGTAAATTATGTGGATATCTACTCTGCTATATCTCAAGGTCTTTTTGACGGTAAAGAAGTTCTCGGTATTTCACTGGCCACTTTTGCGGCCCTTTGTGTTTTCATGGGAACTATTGGAAAGTCTGCACAGTTTCCACTTCAGGTTTGGTTGCCTGATGCGATGATGGGGCCAACTCCTTGTTCAGCACTTATTCATGCTGCCACAATGGTTGCAGCAGGTGTTTATTTATCTCTCAGAATGTATCCGCTTATGCAATTGGGAGAAATTACTCATTTTATTGCCTATATTGGTGCAATAACAGCATTTGGTGCAGCAACTATTGCTTTAATTCAAACTGATATTAAAGCCGTTCTTGCTTTTTCTACAATCTCTCAATTGGGTTATATGGTAATAGGAATTGGTGTTGGGTCATATAATGCAGCTTTTATGCATTTAATTACCCATGCTGTATTTAAGGCCTGCTTATTTTTATCAGCGGGTTCTGTTATTCACGCTATCCATACTCAAGAAATGCCACAAATGGGTGGATTAAGAAAAAAGCTTCCTTTAACTTTTTTAGCTATGATGCTTTGTACGCTTGCTATTGCAGGTATTCCTTTCTTCTCGGGATTTGTGTCAAAAGATAGAATATTAGGAGACGCGCTTTATTGGGGTCTTTTCTCTGGGCAAAATAAAATACATGCTATCGTTCCACTACTTGGTTTTGCTGGAGCATTTTTAACAGCATTTTATATGTTTAGAATGATGTTTTTAACTTTCTTTGGGGCCCCAAGAGATCAGCATGTTTATGATCATTGTCACCAAGAAAAATTTTCTCTCAATAGAAATCTACCGCTTTTGATATTATCTGTTTTTACGCTTGGTTTATTTTTCTCAGGTTCTTTAACAGGGCAAGGGATTTTGAAAGTTTTTCCAAAGGGATCTCAGGAGTGGTTTAAAGTATTAGTAGCAGCTCCTAATGTAAAAAAATTCTCTGCTTATACTAAAGAGAGCCTTAGTTTTTCAGAAACACGTTCTGTGAATAACTGGGAAAAGGCCCACTATCACCATCAAAGTGGTTATGCGGGGATTAACCCAGGTAACGAAGAAGGAATTCACCATGCCCATGTGGAAGGTGCGATTGCTTCCATCATCATTGCTTTCTCTGGTGTCTTTTTAGCCTTCCTTCTTTATATCAAAAAGGCATTCTCTCCAGATGTTTTTGTTAAGCCTTTAAAGTTCTGGTACGTGGCACTTCAGAATAAATATTATTTCGATCACTTTTATATAGATATTCTTATTGAAAAAGTTCTTTTGAGGTTTAATAACTTCCTTGCTTTTATTGACATGGGTATTTATGACAGATTTGCTATTGATGGATGGGAAAAAGTGAATAAGGTTCTGTACAAGGCAAGTAAGTGGTTTGATGATGTTGTTGTTGATAGTATTGGGGTTGATGGAACAGGAACTTCTGTTAATTTATTTAATCTGATATTAAGAATCGTGCAATCTGGAAAAATACAGTTTTATTTTTTAATACTGATTTTTGTGGTTGCAGGTTATGTTTGGACATTAAATATAGTTTAAATATTAAGGAGATATAAAGTGAGTGGCTTATTAAATTGGATTCTTTGGTTACCTGTTGTCGGAATGATTACCATTCTATTTTTACCAAAAGATAATAAAAATATGATCAGGATGGCCGGCGCTATAACAACCGCGATCACTTTTTTATTAACTTTAGTCTTGTATGCAAAGTTTGATACATCAGTTGGAGGAATGCAGCCTGATTTTTTAATCAAAGTCCCATGGATTGAGCAATTTCACATTTTTTATTCTCTAGGCATTGATGGAATATCATTACCAATGGTCGTTCTCACAGGTCTTCTTTTCTTTATATGTACTGTAAGTTCCTGGACAGTAGAAAAGAATGTTAAATCTTACTATGCACTCATTCTCATGCTTCAATCGTCTGTGTTTGGAGTTTTCTTTGCACTAGATTTTTTCCTTTTCTATGTCTATTGGGAAGTCATGTTACTACCAATGTTTTTCTTAATAGGAATATGGGGTGGAGAAAATAGAGAATATGCAGCTATTAAGTTTTTTCTTTATACTTTTTTTGGTTCAATTGTGATGCTTATTGGAATAATTGCCCTTTATTATACAACTGGAAAAGGAATTGATTCTTTTAATATCCTTGCTCTCCAGGGAGGACATTTTACAGAAGAAGTTATTACAATTTTTGGTACACAGTGGTCTTTTGAGAAAATTTTCTTTTGGGCCATGTTTTTAGGCTTTGCTATTAAAGTTCCGGTATTTCCTTTTCATACATGGTTACCACATGCTCACGTTCAAGCACCAACGGCAGTCTCTGTTATCCTTGCAGGTGTTTTACTAAAAATGGGAACCTATGGTTTTCTAAGAATTGCTTTTCCTATTTTCCCAATGGCATCAGTTGAATACTCGACTGTTATTGCCGTACTCGGATGTATATCAGTTATTTATGGAGCATTTTGTGCAATGGCACAAGATGATGTGAAAAAGCTTGTTGCTTATTCTTCGGTTTCTCATATGGGATTTGTTATGATGGGTATGGCCGCAATGACTGTTCAGGGTATGAATGGAGCAGTATTGCAGATGTTTAACCACGGTACATCAACAGCAATGATGTTTCTTATGATTGGTGTTCTTTATGAGCGCTCTCACCATAGATGGATTGTAAAACCAGATGGCACCAAAGGTTATGGTGGTCTTTATTCACATATGCCAAAATATTCAATCATTTTTATTATTGGTATGTTTGCATCTCTTGGGTTACCGGGATTATCTGGTTTTATTTCAGAAGCGCTTATTTTCTTAGGTATCTTTAATAAATTTACAACGATTACTGTTATTTCAGGTCTTGGGCTTCTTCTAGGAGCAGCTTATTTGTTGTGGATGTTTAAAAGAATGTTTTTTGGGGAACCATCTGCAGAAGTTAAAAGTTATCCTGATATGACTATAAGAGAAATAAGCTATATGTTGCCATTGTGTGCTGCTGTTATTGTGTTTGGTATCTACCCATCACCAGTGCTAAACGTAATGAAAGGATCTGTTGGAC
>CAYGUN010000166.1:0-6535 GCA_964353025.1 uncultured Bacteriovoracaceae bacterium | reverse complement strand
ATTTGGCTTTACTGGCTCCGGTGGAGTTCATCTTCCTGATGATGTAAAAGAAGAATTAGAGAAAATGAAAAAACTCATGGATTAAAATCCGAAGTTCCTCTCATTTTATGTAATAATCATAACTTGTACTAAAAAGCCATTGGCCTTTTAGTACAAGTTCAAGCTAGATAAGCTTAATTATTGCCCGTCTAAGCTATGAATTCTATCAATTAATCCTTGATACAATCTCGAACGTTTGAAAATAAATCGAAGCAAATAATGATCAATAAGCTTGATAAGTCTTAGGCCTAGAATTGAGCATAAAAAGACTCCTCCAATGGTATAAAGAACAAGCATCGTTCCATCGGGATTATCATTAAAAAATAAATTTTGAGTATTCATTCCAAAAAAACCTACAATAAGATTTAGTGGTAAAAAAACAGCTGATAAAACAGTTAAGAGATAAAGGTTTTTGTTAAGCCTGTCGTTTTTAATAGAAGTGTAATAATGGTGAATACTATCCAGCCTGCTTAAATGGCCCTTTATATTGTTAATAGTCACGAATATTTCGTCATGAATATCTTGAAAATCAGATTGGTTCTCTCCAAAATTCGCGTCATATTTTTTCATAAATTCTTTGAAAACTGATATATTCCTCTCATAGTAACGCTCAATTCGAGATAAATCCCTCTTTAACTCAAACCACCTATCCATAAAATAACGAGGAATACTTCTTTCAAATAAACTGTCTTCTAGATCATCAACCTCATCTGAAAATTGCGCCACCAAATTTTTGTTCGCTTCGTAAAAGCGGTTTAATTCAAGATAGAGAGAAGTATAGGATTTATCTAATTCAATAAACTTTTCTTTGCGTTTATTAAAATGATAAATTTTGCCATCTTTAAAAAGGTAACCTTGAGACTTAGTAGAAAGCGACTGTCTATCTAAGGACCAGTATCTGATAATAAATAAATCGTAATCTTTATTTCTGACAAAGACTGAAGGGGTAGACTCTGCAGTTAAATCCTGAAGATGATATTTATTTAAAATCTTTTCTAAATTGCTCATTAGATTTATTGTGCACTAAATTTGGTTAAAAAGAAATGATTGTCAGTCTTTTAACACGACACCCAATCGCCCCATAATTACGCTAGTCAGTAATCTCATTTGCACAACTGATACATGTTGAAGCATAAGGCAAGACTTCCAGTCTTTTTATTTGGATCTGTTCTCCACATGAAACACATTTTCCAAAAACTCCTTTTTGAATTCTCTCTAGTGCTGAATTAATGTTTTGAATCTCGATTCTCTCTAGTTTATCTAGTCTATCAACAACTTCATCATTTTCCATCGCCACTGCTTGTTCCTCAAAATCTTGTGGCAATGGCCCTGATTCTCTTTTCTTATCTTTACCTAAAAGCTCTACTCGCTCTAAAAGTAAACCTTTACTTGAAGTAAGGTCGCTTTCAATTTTTTTTAAATCTAAATTACTCATATGTTTCTCCTTAATTATCCAAAAACAACTAAAAGTGGTCCCAATGATTTATTATGTTTTAAAATTTTATAAATTTGCTCAACATGCTCTCCTCCATTTTTTCCCATTACAACAAGATCTACGTTCTTTTCTTTAACCACTTGGGGGATTATATTTTCGAGAGAGCCCATAAGAGATGTTGTTTCCACCTCAAAAGAACTGTTATTGAAATTATCAGCTATCCATTCTTTTTCTTTAGCAAGTCCCTCTTTTACATTTTTCTTAGCCAAGTCATTAGCGGCAATCATTTTTAAAGAGTCATCAATAAAAGGAACTTGGTAGCTATGTAGCAGAATAAGCTTATAAGGGACTTTTATATCCTGAAAAAAATTAGCGATATACCTAATCGCATTTTGAGAAGCATTTGAAAAATCAGTCGGTATCAGTATAGTTTTCATAGGACTATACTAGTTCAAGTTACCTAAATCACTGGATGATGAAGTATTTATTTAAAAATGATTATTGTCAGTTTTCCCTTGGTTAAGGAATATTTTGAAGACCCTTACTGCTTAAAATAGTTATTTCTCGGCCTTTTACTTCAATAAAGCCATCCTCTTTAAATTCACTTAAACAACGTATTAGAGTCTCTGTCGCAGTTCCTGCAAGACCTGCTAAATCTTCTCGCGTTGCGGAAATTGTCGTTTTCTCGTCCCCTTCTTTCCCGAAGCGCTTTTGTAGAAGAAGTAAAGCTTCAGCTGCTCTCTTTCTAACTGTATCGTAAGCAAGACTTAAAAGTTGCTTCTCTTGCTCCTCAAGATTACCTGCAAGCATTTTGATAAACTGAGTAGCAACATCACGATTTTTATAGATGAGATCCAAGAAGTCCTCTTTAGGGATTTTACAAATTTCATTATCTTCTAAAGCTATAGCTGAATCAAAATAGGGTTTATTTTCAAGTAGGGCCAAGTGACCAAAGAAGTCACCGTCTTTATACACATTCGTAATATATTCTTTTCCATCATCATTTGTTTTATAAACTTTAATTTTACCCTTATTTAGAAAGTAGAGGTAATGAGGAGTATCTCCTGAATGAAAAATGATTTCTTTCTTTTTATAATGACTCACAGGCCTTTGCTTAGAAAGGGCCTTCAGCTCATCTACGCCACAAGCTTCATCCAAAAATTGATTAAGACCTTGAAGATCTTTGCTAAATTCTTTTTTTATTGCTTCACTCTTCCTAAGGCGGGCCTCAACTGCCGCAAGAAGCTCTGTGTCTTCAAAAGGTTTTGTCAGGTAATCATCAGCACCCAATTCCATCCCCTTTCTCATATCACTTTTCTCTGACTTAGCGGTTAAAAAAATGAAAGGAATACCTGCTGTAGATGGATTTTTTGCAAGAATATAAAGAACACCATAACCATCTAAAACTGGCATCATAATGTCACATATAATAAGATCTGGTTTAATCTCGATGGCCATCTGGCTTCCTTCTTTTCCGTTGGGAGCTGTTATCACCTCAAAATTGGCAAGTTCTAAAATCTCAGCAGTGTTCTCTCTCATCACTTCGTCATCTTCAATTAATAATATTTTTTTCATTTCTTATCTCCAAAGGAAATTTAATTATAAAAGTTGTCCCTATATTTTCTTGGCTCTCAAACTCTACTGTTCCTTCCATTAAATCCATATAACGTTTAACAATATTAAGTCCCAATCCTGTTCCTTGAATAGTGTTAGCATTATTGGCTCGAAAAAAACGAGTAAAAATATACTTTTGCTCACTCTCTGGAATACCCATTCCACGATCTTGAACCGATATTTTAACGAAAGATTCTTCAAGCTCTGCGACTATTGTTATAGGACTTTCTGACGGTGAATATTTCATAGCATTGGATAAAAGATTAGTCAGAACGTTTCTTAACATATCTTTATCTTGCTTAATTTCAATCTCATTAAATTTACTTTGATAGTCGATATCCAGATTATCTTCTAATAGATCTTTAATTTCAGAAATCGTATTCACGATGAACTCATTCAATAAAAAACCAGTGGGCGTTGCCCCCATTTTCCCTTGTTCAAGTTTATCCAGAGAAAGAAAATCATTTAAAATCGCGGTTAAGTTTTTAACTGATCTTTTAATCGTTTGCACATGTTTTTGTCTTTTCTCTTCATGATCTAAAGCATTATATTTTCCAATCAATGAAGCCGAAGTTAGAATTCCACCTAGAGGTGTTCTAAACTCATGTGAGGCCATTGAAACAAAACGAGACTTCATTTCACTTAACTCTCTTTCTTTTTCTAAGGCAATCAAGCTTTTCTCTTCTGCTTTTTTTCTCTGTTCAACTTCTTTAGCAAGGTTTTCATTTATATGATTAAGCTCATTAAGGGCATAGTATAGGTCTTTAGTTCTATCTTGAACTTTTCCCTCTAGCTCAAACATTAATTTTTTCACTTTATCTTCTGCATTTTTTCTATCAGTAATATCACTAATAAAGTTTACAATATGCCTACGTCCCTCTATTTCATAATAAGAGATACTCACTTCAACCGGAACTTCTTGGCCATCTTTCCTAATGGCCTTGAGATCCATTCCTACCCCCATCGGTCTATGTCCTGGGTTATTATTGTAAACGTCTCTCTTTTTTATATGAGTCTCTTTTAAGTGTTGAGGGATAAGTATTTCTACTTTTTTTCCAAGCAGCTCATCAATCTCGTAACCAAAAATTTTGCTCATAAAAGGATTAGCACGCTCAATAATTCCATCACGATTAGAGATAATAATCCCAAGTGATGAATATTCAAATAACGCCTTTAAAATAGAACTTTCCATTCCTTCCTTACTACTTCTCTATTAAGTAGTACGAGGTAGTAATATAGTCAATAAGTTCATGGCCCTTTACTTGAGGCGCAATATAGCAAGATCAAACACAAGATATCTAAATTATCACCATGGATGGTTACCAAGCTGCTCTCTCTCAATTAACAACACCCATGGGTATCTACGACCTCTTCTTTGTGGCAGCGAACCCATTCATAAACCTTTGCCCCAAGGATAGCTCCTATTATAGGAAAAACAATATAAAGCCAAAGCTGATGAAAATTTCCTGAAAGTATGGCAGGAGCAATACTTCGCGCAGGGTTCATTGAGGCATTTGTTAAAGGCCCTCCAACAAAAGCGCAAAGTGCGACTGTTGAACCAATGGCAATCCCTGCTAACTCCCCTACCGCTCTGGAGTCTGTCGCTACACTTGTGATGACAAACATCAGAGCAAAACTCAGGATAACTTCGACCATAATCCCACCAGATAAAGAAAGACTTATCTGCGTGGCCCCAAATTTATGCTGAGTTCCCCAGATGATTAAATGAGCAAATGAAGCAAGAAGCCCTCCAGAAATCTGAGCCACTAAGTATCCCGCGACTCTCTTTAATGGAAACTTCTTAACACTCCAAAAAGCCAGCGTTACAGCAGGGTTGAAATGGGCTCCTGAAATATGCCCAAGAGCATATATCATAATGGAAACAGCTCCTCCCCAGATGACAGGTACAAATGAACCATTATAACTCGGGTTCAATTCGGTCAGAATCATCGAACCACAACCAAAAAATACCAGAAAAAAAGTTCCAATAAACTCTGCTAAATACTGCGACCACTGATGCCTTACTTTCATTATGACTCCATATAACTTTCAATATCTAAAACCATTGCTTTGATTTCATCTCTGACTCTTCTATAAACATTTAGGATTTCTTCTTCATCTATCATCTCTTTAGTTAATCTAGGAGGATCATCAAACCCAACATGAATTGTCTTCCCTCCAGCAAAGAATGGACAGTTCTCATGAGCGTCAGAACAAACCGTAAAGACATAATCTATCACTAAATCGGGTAGCTCATCTACTGTAGTTGATTCATGATGATGAATATCAACGCCAACTTCTTGCATCACTTTAACGGCGTTTGGATTTAGGCCATGCTTTTTAGTTCCCGCAGAATAAAAGTTAAACTTATCATTCTTTAGGGCCCTCCCCCATCCCTCTGCCATTTGTGAGCGACATGAATTGCCCGTACATAAAAATAGAATATTTTTTTTCATATTAAATCCTAAGCACAACATCCCGTTTTAGGGTCACAAGTTGTTTGAGTTTGCTTCGTTGGCACTTCTAACTGCTCTTTGACATAAAAAATTTCCCACTCATTTCCATCAGGGTCACTAAACCAAATCTTATCCTGATGAGCATAACAACAATCTACTGCCATTTCATCTCGAGTTAAGATTCCTGCTTTTTCTAACTTACTTTTCCATTCCCTCACCTCTTCCTCTGAGTCTACTTCGACTCCAAGGTGGCTAACTCTACTTAAATTGGCATTAGGCGATGACATAAAAGTAAAATTGAAGGCCGGCCTAGCTAAATCAAATTTTGCATAATCGTTGGTCTGCTTTTGTGGCGCCTGGGCAAATACTTTGTCCTTGGTTCGGCTACTGAATTTTGGGTAAAAAAAACCCTTGTAAAAACAAGGGGTTTTAAGTGGTGCCTCGTCGTGGGCGATTATCGAACTGCTTTGCTAAAATTAGTAGATTAAAGCATCTACTCTAGGAAGTTTAAAGCTTTTTTTAATGGTTCCCCCAAGTGGGCGATTATCGAACTGCGGTTCTAAATATTGCTCACTAAAATACTCACTGCCCCAACATATGTTAAGTCTATAGTGTGAATACATCTTTTTGAAATTGAGAGATTTTGAGAGATTTTGAGAGATTTTGAGAGATTTTGAGAGAAAATAAGGAATTTTGAGCGATTTGAATAGAATTTGAGAGATTTAAGATGTAGGATATTATCAAAAGGAGCTAATATTGAGAGAAAATAGGCAATTAGAGTTTAAAGAAAGCATAAACAACTACAAAGATCTCAACAGAGAGCTAATTGCTTTTCTCAATGATATTGGCGGAGAAATAATTGTTGGCATAAATGATCAAGGTAAAGTCGTTGGGTTAAATGAAACTCAACTAGAACAATATCTTGAAGAAATACCAAACTCCATATTTAACAGTATCTCACCTTATTGCAACCCTTCAATAAGTGTTAAAA